>NZ_JBINJD010000058.1:0-29149 GCF_043951915.1 Alienimonas sp. DA493
CCGGCGGCTCGCTGTCGTTCGACGACCCCGCCCCGGCGGCGGCCCCCGGCCGGGCGGCCCAGGCCAACAAAGAGGGATTGACGACCGAGAACACCGGCCGGTTCGACGCCGACGCCAAGCGGCTGATCAACTGCGGGGCGGTGGACGTCAACCAGCTCATGCCCCTGAAGTACAAGTGGGCGTGGGAGCACTACCTCAACGGGTGCGCCAACCACTGGATGCCCACCGAGGTCCCGATGACCAAGGACATCGAGACCTGGCGCAGCAACAAGCTGAGCGACGACGAACGGCTGGTCATCCTGCGGAACCTCGGCTTCTTCGCCACCGCCGAGAGCCTCGTCGGCAACAACCTCGTGCTGGCGATCTTCAAGCACGTCACCAACGCGGAGTGCCGCCAGTACCTGCTCCGGCAGGCCTTCGAGGAGGCGATCCACACCCACACGTTCCTCTACGTGGTGGACAGCCTCGGCCTGGACGAGGGCGAACTGTTCAACATGTACCGCGAGATCCCCGCGATCGCGGCCAAGGACGAGCTCGAAATGGAGCTCACCAAGGAGATTCTCGATCCCAACTTCACCACGGAGAGCTTCGACGGCGCCCAGGCCTTCCTGAAGAACCTGATCGGGTACTACCTGATCATGGAGGGGATCTTCTTCTACAGCGGCTTCGTGATGATGCTGTCGTTCCACCGCCGGAACCTGATGACCGGCATCGGGGAGCAGTTCCAGTACATCCTCCGGGACGAAACGACCCACCTGAACTTCGGCATCGACCTGATCAACGGCATCAAGGCCGAGAACCCGGAGCTGTGGACGCCGAAGTTCCAGCAGGAAACCCGGCAGCGGATCCTGCACGCGGTCGAGTTGGAGATCGCCTACGCCCAGGACTGCCTGCCCAAGGGCGTGATGGGCCTGAACGCCGACCTGTTCCGCGACTACGTCCGTCACGTCGCCGACCGCCGACTGGAACGCATCGGCCTGACCGCGGAGTTCGGGGCCAGCAACCCGTTCCCGTGGATGTCCGAGACGATCGACCTGGCGAAGGAGAAGAACTTCTTCGAGACCCGCGTCACCGAGTACCAGACCGGCTCCGCCCTCTCCTGGGACTGAGCGCCGTCGCCCGCTCCGCAGCGCCGAGGCCCCGCCGGGCCTCGGCGTTTTGCGTTCCGGGGGTCGGTCGAATGTGAACAACGGTCTACAGTGGGATTCCCGCCCCGCACTTCATCGTCGATTTGTGCTGAATGCCCGTCCCGTCCGCCCCGCCGCCCAAACCGCTCGGCGGAGCTCGCGCGATGCTCTCGCCGAAACAGGTCGCGTTGGCCGCGGGGGTGAGCGAATCCACGATCAAGCGGCTGGTGGACGACGGCTCCCTGAAGGCCGAACGCACCGCCGGCGGGCACCGGCGGATCCGGCTGGGCGACGCGCTCCGCTGGGTGCGGTCCCGCGGCTGCGGCCAGCTTGACCCGGCGGCGCTGTCCGCCGCGGTGCCGGCGCTGGAGGGCGCCGCCGGGGTCGATCTGTGCGACCGCACCGCGGTCCTGCACCGCTACGCCCAGGCGCTGGAGGCCGGCGAGGACGCGGTTACCACCGGGCTGGCCGTGGCGCTGTTCGTCGCCGGGGCGGAGCTTTCGGTCGTGCTGGAGGAGCCGATCCGCGGGCGATACGCGGCGCTGCGGTCGCGTTGCGATCACCCCAGCCGGGAGTGCGTCGTGCTGCATCGGGCGCTGGCCAACAGCATCGCCGCGGCGGGCCGGCTGCGGGACCTGATCCGCGACGGCGCCGATACGGCGACGCTCCCCGCCGACGCCCCCACGATGGCGCTGGCGGACGTGGGCTACGAGGTGGACAGCCTGCCGGTGCACCTCGCCGCCACGGTCGCGGCGGCGGCCGGCTACGACGTGACGAACCTCGGCCCCAGCGTGCCCGCCGAGGTGCTGGGCGGAACCGCCGACCGCGTGCGGCCGGACCTGCTGTGGGTCTCCGCCGGCGGGGCCGGGCGGGCGGACGCGGCGGCCGTCGCCGAGGCCCTCGCCGAGGCCGCCCGCGCCTGCGAGGCCACCGGCGGGACCCTGCTGGTTCACGGCGACGCCCTGCCCGCGGACGCCCCCGGCGAGCGGGTCAACTCGCTCTCCGCGCTCGCGAGGCGTCTCGCGGGCTGAGAATGCCCGTCAGCCTCCGCGGGCGCTGCGGCGGGGCCTCGCGGCTCCCGGTCGACTCTTGTCGCGTGGGCTGTGAGTCCTGTTGTCAGGAGAACGTATTGAAATCGGGCGAGCGGTCGGCCATAGTATGGCTATGAGCCGATTCGTCACGCTGTCCGTCTGTCTGCTCCTGGCGGGGTCCGCGGGGTCGATCCGTGCGGCGCACGAGGAACGGGCCGAGCCGCCCGTCGCCGAGTCGAACTTCGCCCGGGACGTCCAACCGCTGCTAGCCCGGCGCTGCCTGGCCTGTCACGGCCCGGACGACGCCGAGGGCGGGCTGATGCTCGGCTCCCGCGAGACCGCCCTCGCCGTCACCGACAGCGGGGAGCCGGCGATCCTGCCCGGCGACGCCGCCCACAGCCCGCTGCTGGCCCGGATCACCTCCGACAGCGAATGGGACCGCATGCCCCCCGAGGGCGAACCGCTGACGGAAGACGAGGTGGAGATCCTGCGGAACTGGATCGACGGCGGGGCGAACTGGGAGGAGCACTGGGCCTTCGAGAAGCCCGAACCCGTCGACCCGCCGGCCGTGGAAGCGACCGGCCCGGCGTTCGTCCGCAACCCGATCGATCAGTTCGTGCAGGCCCGGCTGGAGGCCGCCGGGCTGGAGCCGAACCCGCCCGCCGACCCGGCGACGCTGCTCCGCCGGCTCACTTTCGACCTGACGGGCCTGCCGCCCACCCCGGAGGAGACCGCCGCCTTCGTCAACGACGACGACCCCCGCCGGTACGAACGGACGGTCGATCGGCTGCTCGCCTCGCCCCGCTACGGCGAGAAGTGGGGCCGGCACTGGCTGGACCTCGTCCGCTACGCGGAGACCAACAGCTTCGAACGCGACGGCGAGAAGCCGAACGCCTGGAAGTACCGCGATTACGTCATCCGCAGCTTCAACGAAGACAAGCCGTACGACCGCTTCATCCTGGAACAGCTCGCCGGCGACGAACTGCCGGCGGAGTCGCCGGAGCAGCGGGCGGAGAACCTGACCGCCACCGCCTTTTACCGCCTGGGCATCTGGGACGACGAACCGGCCGACCCGGAGCAGGCCGTTTACGACGAACTGGACGACACCGTCCGCACCGTCGCCGAGGGCGTGCTGGGCCTGACGGTGGGCTGCGCCCGCTGCCACGATCATAAGCTCGACCCGATCCCGCAGGCGGACTACTACAAGATGGTGGCGGTCTTCCGGGACGTCACCCCCTTCGACAATCGCGGCCGCAACAGCGGGAACAATCAGGCGGACGTCACCCCGCCGGAGGTCGCCGAGGCCCACCGCGCCCTGGACGTGGAGCAGGCCCGCTGGGAATCCAAGAAGCGGGAGATCGAACAGAAGGGCATCGCCCAGATGTCCGGCCCGGACCAGCGGGCGACCGAGGGCGACGAAGGCGCCCGCCGCCGCGTCCTCCGCCGGGAACTGCACAAGCACCTCTCCGAACAGGAGATGGCGGACTATCGCGAAACGGTGGAGCACCTGAAGGGCCTGCGGGCCCGCCGCGAGGCCCTGCCGCCGCGGGAGACCACCTTGGCCGTCGCGAAGACCTACGCCCCCGGCGAGATCCCCGACACCTTCGTGCTGGCCCGCGGCAGCGCCCACGGGGCGACTGGCGACCCGCTGGAGCCCGGCGTGCCGGAGCTGTTCGGCGACGACGAGCAGTTCGCCCCGGCGCCCACCGCCGACGGCTCCGCCGGCCGCCGGTTGGCTTTCGCCCGGTGGGCGACCTCGCCGGAGAACCGCCTGACGGCCCGGGTGGCGGTCAACCGCGTCTGGCAGCACCACTTCGGCCGGGGGCTGGTGCGGTCGTCCAACAATTTCGGCAAACTTGGCACCCCGCCGACGCACCCGGACCTGCTCGACTGGCTGGCGGACCGCTTCGTCGCGGAGGGCTGGAGCCTGAAACGGCTGCACAAACTGATCGTCACCAGCGCCGCCTACCGGCGCTCCAGCGGCCCGAACGCGGTCGCCGCCGCGGAGGACCCGCTCAACGACCTGTTCTGGCGGTTCGACCCCCGCCGCCTGACCGCCGAGGAGCTGCGGGACGCCTCGCTGGCCGTCACCGGTGAATTGAACCTCGAGATGTACGGGCCCAGCTTCTACCCGAAGCTGAGCCAGGAAGTGCTCGCCGGCCAGTCCAAGCCCGGCGACGGCTGGGGGAACAGCCCGGAGGAGCAGCGCGCCCGCCGGGCGATCTACGCCTACATCAAACGCAGCCTGATCGACCCGGCCCTGGCCGACTTCGACTTCCCGGAGACCGACGCCGCCTGCGAGGCCCGCTTCAACACCGTGCAGCCGGCCCAAGCCCTGGCGCTGCTGAACGGCGACTTCACCAACGAACGCGCAATCGCCCTGGCGGAGCGCATTCAAACCGAACTGCCGGACGCGCCCGAGGCCGACCGCGTCGCCCGGGCCGTCGCCCTGACCACCTCCCGCCCCGCCACCGACGCGGCGGTGCAGGACGGCCAGAAGTTCCTCGCCCGCATGCGGACGGAGTTCGACTTCAGCGAGGAAAAGGCCTTCGAGCTGTGGTGCCTGGTCGCGCTGAACGTGAACAGCTTCCTCTATCTGGACTGACCCCGAACGGCCCGTGCCGCACGTCCTTTCCGCCGCCGTCGATCGTCCCGCGCGAGACCGTCTCGCCGCGGCCGTCCGGGCCTTTCTGGACGGCGAACTGTGGGCGTTCGCCTTCGACGAGACGATTTGGGAGATCCGCGACGCCACTGACGACCCGACCGTGCAGGCCGTCTGCGATCGGCTCTGGTACCACTACGACGACTGCGACGACCACGCCGCGGCGTTGAGTCGGGAGGAGTGGAATTACTTCCAGCGACTCCTGCTGATCCTCGAATCGGACGCCCACCTGATCGAAACGCGCCGCCGGATCTGGTCGCCGACGCAGTGCCTCGCGGCCCTCGGAGTGGCGATCACGGCGGCGTGCGTGTGGGGCGTCGTCGCGGAGCAGGGGTGGGGCACGCTCGCGCTCGCGGGGTTCCTGCCGGGGTATCTGCTGTCCGTCGCGATTTATTTCGTGAACCGAGAGGCGGCGACGCGGTTAATGAACGCCCGCGAGACCGCCGCCCCGATCCCCTACGGTGCAATCGCGCCGTTCGATTCGGTCGCCGAACTGGCGGACGTCCACCGGGCGACGCCGCGGTTCCGCAAACGCCGCTTTCCCCCGGAGGTCGGCGAACGCCGCATCCGCGCCCGCTCTTCGGCGGCGCTGATCCAGTTTCAGATGGCGATCAGTTGGTTCTTCGGAACCCCGTTCGTGTTGCTCTCGCAGTTGTTCCCGGCGGAGGACACAGCGTCGCACGTCCTGCAGTCGGCGGGATCGCCCGTTCCGGAGGCGTCATGAGCGACCCGCTCGAAATCGTGATCCTCGAGGACGACGCCCCCCGCCGCCGGGCGATGCGGGCGGCGCTGGCGGACCGTCTGCCGCGGTACCGGGTGCGGTTCTTCACGACCGCCCCGGAGGCGGCCCGGTATCTGCACGATCACCTCGACCGGGCGGCGCTGGTCGTGCTGGATCACGACCTCGACCCGATCCCAATTCACCCCCGCCGCAGTCTCGACGCCGGAACCGGACGGGACGTGGCCGACTTCCTCGCCGCCCGCAAGCCGGCCTGCCCGGTCGTGATCCACACCACCAACCGCCCCGCCGCGGTCGGCATGGAGGCGGAACTGACCGAAGCCGGTTGGGCCGTGAGCGTCGTCGTCCCCTACGGCGACCTCGAATGGATCGGCGACGAGTGGCTGCGGGCCGTCCGCGACGCCGTCGTCCGGGCCGCGGCGCCGGCCGCGGTCGCCGCATAATTCAATCGTTTATTCCGTCCGAAGGAACATCCTATGCCCGCCGCCCCGAACTACTGCGGTCGCACCCGTCGCGAATTTCTCCACCAACTCGGCGGGGGGTTCGGGTCGGTCGCGCTGACCGGGCTGCTGTCCGGCGACGGGTTCTTCGGCTCCTCCGCGAAGGCCAGCGAAGCCGCCGCGGGCCTCGCCCCCGGGCTGCACCACGCGCCCAAGGCCAAGTCCGTCATCTTCCTGTTCATGTACGGCGGGCCGAGCCACATGGACACCTTCGATTACAAACCGGAGATGGTCGGCCGCGACGGGCAGACCGTCGCCGTCAAAACCTTCGGCCGCGGCGGCAAAAAGAACGAGGGCCGCATCGTCGAGCCCCGCTGGAAGTTCAAGCCCTACGGCGAGTGCGGGAAGATGGTCTCCGACCTGTTCCCGCACGTCGGCGAGTGCGTCGACGACATCGCCTTCCTCCACAGCATGACCGCGGAGAGCCCGATCCACGGCTCCGCCATGCTGATGATGAACAGCGGCCAATTGCTCTCCGGCTCCCCGGCGATGGGCAGCTGGGTGAACTACGGCTTGGGCACCGAAAACGAAAACCTGCCCGGCTTCGTCGTGATGCTGGACCCCAGCGGCGGGCCGATCAGCGGGGCGAAGAACTGGTCCAGCGGCTATATGCCCAGCAAACTGCAGGGCACCACCTTCCGCACCGCGGCCGGCTCTCAGCCGATCTATAACCTCAAAAGCGACCGGCTCTCCCCGGAGGCCCAGCGGGCCGTCATCGACGCGATTAACGAACGGAACCGCGACCACCTCGCCGGCGACGGCCTGACCGGCGGGCGCGGCCCCAACAGCGATCTCAACGCCCGCATCGCCAGCTACGAACTGGCTTATAAAATGCAGACCGCCGCCCCGGAGGCGGTCGATCTCTCGCAGGAGACGGAGGAGACCCACCGCCTCTACGGCACGGACAATAAGCAGACCGAGGACTTCGGCCGTCGCTGCCTGGTGGCCCGGCGACTGGTGGAGCGGGGCGTGCGGTTCGTGCAGCTCTACGCCGGCGGGCACCACAACGACAACAACTGGGACGCCCACGGCGACCTGGAGGACAACCACAACAAGCACGCCGGCCGCACCGACAAGCCGGTCGCCGCGTTGCTGAAGGACCTGAAACGCCGCGGTCTGCTGGACGAAACGCTGGTCGTCTGGGGCGGGGAGTTCGGCCGCCAGCCGACCGCCGAGTACGCCAAGGGCAGCGGCCGCGACCATAATTCCTTCGGCTTCACGATGTGGATGGCCGGCGGGGGCATTAAAGGCGGCGTGAGCGTCGGTTCGACCGACGAACTCGGCAGCCGGGCCGTCGACCAGCCGATGCACGTCAAACGGCTGCACGCCACCGTGCTGCATCAATTAGGGCTCAACCCGAACCGCCTGACGTACTTCCACGCCGGCCTCGACCGCAAACTCACCGGCGTCGGCGAAACCGAGCCGATCGCGGAAATTATTTAGCACGCCCCGCCGTTCTCCCCTCTCCCCCAACAGGGGGCGAGGGGGCGCGGCGTCGCGATCGGTCAGCCTCGCCGGGAGTCCGGCGCCCGGGAACGCCCCCACGCCGGCCGGTTGCCGCGGGGGCGGCGGGCCGGGATAACCGGGCGGTTCGCGTTTTCCGGCCCGACCCGCAAAGCCCCCTCATGCGTCTCTCCCGCCTCCCGGCCGCCGTCGCGGCGTCCGCCTTGCTCGCGCTGCCCGCCGTCCTGCCCGCTCAGGACGAGGGCGACGCGCCGGAGCCCCAACTGCCGGCGACGGCCCCCGTGGACGCCTCCGCCGGCCTCAGCGACGCCGACGTCGACCGCATCGCCGACGCGCTCGCCGACAAGCTGGTCGACCGCATGACCGAGCGGCTGGCCGACGAACTCGCCGAGCGGCTGGAGGGCATGATCGGCCCGACCGGCCCGGACGCGGACGTGCGGCGCCAGATTCAGGCGCTGGTGGACAAGACCGAACCGGCCGCGCGGCGGGAGGCGATCGAGCAGTTCATTTCCCGCCAGTGGCCGAAGGGCGAGCCGGTCGACGCGCACGCCGCGGACCTCGCCGGCACCCTGGCGTTCCTCGGCCAGCAGATGCCCGAGGAGGCGGGCTACGAGGCGTTCGCCCTCGCCGCGGAACTGGCCGACCGGGCGATCGAGTCCGGCAACGCGACGGAACAGGCGAAAAGCTCCTTCGGGATGGTCTTCTACGCCGCCGCCTGCGCCCACGCCCGGGACGAAGAGTACGCCGAAGCCTTCGGCGACCTCGACCGGGCCTTCGAGTACGGCTTCGACGACCTGGAACTGCTGAAGGAAGACGCCGACCTCGACGAACTCCGCAAGCGGCCCGGCTTCGTCAAACGGCTGACCGACTGGGAAACGATGGTCCGCGAGGCGGCCCTCGCCGAGGCCCGGCAGACGCTCGCCGAGGGGGAGGCCTTCCCGCTGGAGTTCACCTTCACCGATACCGAGGGCCAAGAGCACAGCCTCGACGAATACAAGGGGCAGGTCGTCATCGTGGACTTCTGGGGCACCTGGTGCCCGCCCTGCCGGGCCGAGATTCCCTCCTTCATCAAGCTGCAAAAGGCCTACGGCAAAGACGGGCTGCAGATTCTCGGGCTGAACTACGAACGCGGCGACGACGAGGAGGAGAACCTGCAGCTCGTCGAGGCGTTCGTGGAGGAGATGGACCTGAACTACCCCACCGGGCTGGGATCGGAGGAGACCCAGGAGATGGTGCCGGACCTGCGGGGCTTCCCGACGACGGTGTTCGTCGGCCGCGACGGCAAGGTGAAGGCCAAGGTGGTCGGCCTGCACGACTACATGTTCCTCGAGGCGCTCGTCACCGAACTGCTCGCCGAAAAGGCCCCGGAGAACGCCGGGGACAAGAAGGCCGCCGACGAGGCGACCTCGGAGAACGACAGCGAGGACTGAACGGTCCGCACGCCGCCGAACGGTGCGGACGACAGTTGTGGCGGCGGGAACCGCGGCGGATAACCGCCCGGTCGTCCCCGCCGGCGGCGCCTCCCACCGTCCCCCGCCGAGCTGTGCGTCGATGGCCCGTCGCCTGATCCGTGTCGCCCCCCGCGTTCCGCGAACGTGGGGGGCGCTTTCGTTTGCGGCCCTCGGCGGCGCGACGTTGATCGCCGCCGGGTGCGGGGAGCCGACGACCGTCCCGATTGCGACCGCCCCCGCGGCGACGGCCCCGGCCGCCGGCTCCCCCGCGGCGTCCGAGGTCCCGGCGGCGCCGGCGTCAGCGGCGCGCTCCGGAGCGGTCGATCCCGCGGGGCGAACGGCTGCCCGGTCGTCGCTCGATCGGAGGGGCGACGCGCCGGGAGAGGCCGCTGACGGGTCCTCTGACGACGGGCTCCCCGCGGACGGGTTTTCCAACGACCGGCTCGCCCAGACGCTGGAGGGCCTGCCGGCGAACCTGCGGGGGCAGTTCGAGGACCTGCCGGAGCGGTGGGCGGCCCGGCGGGACGACCCCCGCGCCGCGGCCGAGGCGGCCATGACGTTGCAGGCCGCCGCCCGGTTACTGATGGACTTTGACGAGGAGCGGGCCTACGGCGCCTTTCGGCTCTCCGGGGAGGCGGCGACGCTGGCCGCGGGTTCCGACATCCTGCCGGACGCCGCTGCGGCGCAGATCTTCTACAACGCCGCCTGCGCCCTCGCCCGGGACGGCGAGGTCGTCGCCGCGTTCGCCTCGCTGGACCGGGCCGCCGAGGCCGGCTTCCCCGGCTGGGAGCACGCCGCGACCGACCCGGACCTCGCCGAACTGCGGGACACGCCCGGGTTCGCCGCCCGTCTGGACGGGTGGCGGGCCGCCTCGTCCGCCGCGACGGCCTCCCGGGGCGGTTCGATGCCGGATCCGCTGCTCAGTCCGGAGGACCTCGCCGGGAGCGGGGAGGGCGACCCCGACGGCCTGTTCCCGTTCGAGTTCGCCTACGAGGACGTTTCCGGTCGGCCGCACCGCCTGTCGGACTACCGGGGGCAGGTGGTGATCGTGGACTTCTGGGGCACCTGGTGCCCGCCCTGCCGGGCGGAGATTCCCTCGTTCGTCCGCCTTCAGGAGACGTACGGCGGGGACGGGCTGCAGATTCTCGGGCTGAACTACGACGACAGCGTCGGCGACATCCGCCAGTTCGCCGCGGAGTACGACATGAACTACCCGACCGGCCCCGGCCCGGACGCGGCCCGGGCGGCGGTGCCGAACTTCAGCGGCTACCCCACCACTGTGTTCGTCGGCCGCGACGGCAAGGTGCGGAAGAAGCTCGTCGGCCTGCACCCGTACGAATCGCTGGAGGGCGTGGTGCTCGAACTGCTCGCGGAGCGGGTCGACCCGGCCTCCCTGGCGAACTGGCCGACGGTTCCCGAGGAGCCGCGGCGGACCGACCTGCTGAAGACCCAGCGGTTGGCGGACGGCCTGGACGCGGGGGCGCTCGCCGAGGTGGAGGAGAACTGGGAGCGGCAGTTCGAGGAGGAGGCCGCCGGCGTCGCCGTGGCCCGGGCGCTGGGCGGACTCGCGACCGAGGCGGAGCGGGCCGGGGGCACGGCGGCGATCGCCCTGCCGCCGCACGCCGGGGAGATCGCCGCCCAGATCGCGGCGGCCTTCCCCGACGCCGCCGCGACCGACGACGGGACGACCTTCGCCCCGGCGTTCCTCGCCGCCGCTGCGGCACTGGAGCAGCGGAACGACACGCGGGAAGCTCTCGCCTTCCTCGAACGCGCCGCCGCCACCGGCTGGACCGATTGGGCCGCCGTCACGACGAACCCGGCGTTCAGTTCCCTCCGCAACGACGAGGACTTCCAACAACGCCTCGCCCGCTGGACCGGCGCCGACCCGGACGCCGGTCCGAGCGCGGCCGGGGGCATGGCGGCGGAGACGGCGTCGAACCTTTCCCCCGCGGAGCAGGCCGCCGCGGACCTCGCCGCTGCCCAGCCGTTCGACCTCTCGCTGATCTTCCGCGACTTGGGCGACGAACGGCAGCGGCTGGCGGACCATCGGGGCGACGTCGTGCTGCTGCACTACTGGAGCACCCGCAGCGAGCCCGCCGCGGCGATGGTGCCGGACCTCGTCGCCCTGCAGACCGAGCACGGCGGGGCGGGGCTGCAAACCCTCGGGCTGGCCTACGACGAGACGGCCGTCGCCGACGTGGAGAGCTTCGTGGCGGAGCGGGACGTGAACTACCCGGTGGGCATCGGTCACAAGCGGGCCCAGGCGGCGGTGCCGGGCTTCCGCGACGTGCCGACCGTCGTCTTCGTCGGCCGCGACGGGACCGCGCGGCTGGTCGCCGCGGGGCCGCGGCCGAAGGCGTACCTGGAGGCCGTCGTCACCGCGTTGCTGGCAGAACCGGCCCCCGAGGCGGACTGATGCCCGCCGGCCGTGGGGCCGGCCCGCACGCCGGGGCGCGGCCGGAGTGACGGACGATCTCAGGAGAACCGGAACCCGGCGTCGGGTCCGACGGCGGGACGGGCCAGATTCTTCCTGGCGGGCGGGAACCGATCGGGCGACGCCGTTACACTCCTGCGGCCCGCCCGCCGCGTCCGTCGTCGTTTGCCCACCGCATGTCCGTCCTCACCGTCGGCACGTTTCTGTTGTTCACCGGGCTCGTCGCCGGGCTGACGTACTATTTCACCCGCGGCAAGGAGCTGGGCACCGGCGAGGGCTACTTCCTCGCCGGCCGCAGCCTGACCGGCGGGGTGATCGCCGGGTCGCTGCTGCTCACGAACCTCTCCACGGAGCAGCTCGTCGGGTTGAACGGCGGGGCGTTCGACGAGGGCGTCAGCGTGTTCGCCTGGGAGGTGATCGCCGCCGTCAGCATGGTGCTGATGGCCCTGGTCTTCCTGCCGAAGTACCTGGCCCGCGGCGTCGCCACGGTGCCGCAGTATCTCGAGGGCAGCTTCGGCCCGAAGACGCGGGCGATCAGCACGCTGATGTTCGTCCTGGCGGACTCCCTCATCACCCTGCCGGTCGTGCTGTACACAGGGTCGACGGCGCTGATCGGGGTGCTCGATCTGGAGAACCTGCTCGGGTTCGGCGGGCAGCCGTTGCTGTGGGCGCTGGTGATTTCGCTGGGCGTGGTCGGAAGTTGCTACGCGGTGTTCGGCGGGCTGCGGGCGGTCGCGTTCTCCGACGTCATCAACGGGATCGGGCTGCTGATCGGCGGGCTGTTGATCGCCGCCCTCGGCCTGATCGCCGTCGAAACCCAGAGCCCCGAGGCGGACAACCCGGTCGAGGCCTTTCTGGTCATGAAGGAGACCCGCAGCGAAATGTATAAATCGCTGCAGGAGGACTACCGGGCGATCGACGCGCTCCAAGCCGCCCGCGACGAACTGCAGGAGCGGCGAAAACTGTGGGAGGCCGTTCCCGAGGGGGAACGCGACGGCGTCCGCCCGCCCGCCTTCGCCGGACTGGTGCAGACGCTTTCCTACCTGAAGGAGGAGAAGCCGGAGACCTACGAGACGGTCGCGCCGCGGACGTTGGCCGCGGCGGCGGAGGTCGGGATCGAGGTCCCCGCGGGGGCCGACGCGGCGGAGTTCGTGAACGGGCTGCGGCTGCAGATCCCGCCGGTCAAGTACGAACAACTCAGCCGGCGGACGCTGCGGGACCCCACGATCCCGTGGTCCACGCTGCTGTCCGGCGTGCTGCTGGTGAACCTGTTTTACTGGTGCACCAACCAACAAATTATTCAGCGGACCCTCGCCGCGGACGGCCTCGCCAACGGGCAGAAGGGCGTGCTGCTGGCGGCGTTCTTCAAACTGCTCGCCCCGATCGTGATGGTGATCCCCGGCCTGGCGGCGCTGCACCTGTACGGGTCCGACCTGGTCGGCGGCGGGAAGGTGACGAAGGGGATCGAGGCCTACGGCGTGTTGGTCGGCGAGGTGCTGCCGGACTGGCTGCTGGGCTTCTTCGCCGCGGTGGTGTTCGGGGCGATCCTCAGCACCTTCAACAGCGTGTTGAACGCGACCTCCACGCTGTTCAGCCTCGGGGTCTATAAAGCCCAGATCAATCCGTTGGCGACCGAGGGTCAGCAGGTCCGCGTCGGCCAGATCTTCGGCGTGGTCGTGGCGATCACCGCGGTGGTCAGCGCTCCCCTGCTGGATCAGATCCAAGGCATTTTCGACTTCCTCCAGCAGATGCGGGGGCTGTACTTCATCCCGCTGTTCGCCGCCACGCTGGTCGCGTTCAACTCCCGCCGCCTGCCCGACTGGGCCGGGGCGGCGGCGATCCTGATCGGTTCGACCGCGGTCGGGCTGAAGTACTGGGTGCCCGGCTGGGACGCCGCCGTCAACGAGGTGATGCACAACTGGCACTTCACCGCCTGCGTGTTCACGGCGATGATCCTGTTCCTCGTCGCCGTGCGGCTGATCGCCCCCGTCCCGGAGAAGCCGGCCCTGCCGCCCTCGCCGGTCGACATGACCCCGTGGAAGTGGGCCAAGCCGGTCTCCGCCCTGCTGGTGCTCGGCGTGCTCGGCCTCTACGCCGCGTTCCTGTGAACGCGGTCTTCCATACCAGTCCGGAACGCAAGAGCCTTTTGCGTCAATCGATGTAAGCTGCGATGCGTCCGTCGCTTATGGCGTTCGATGCCAAGGCGGCCCGAGACGCGAGCCGCGGCCGGGTGAGGCTGTTCTCATCGAACCGCCTCGGGCTGCCAATCGTTGAGGCAAAAAGCTTGCAAGCTCCGGCGGTGCGTCAGTTCGTTCGACGGCTGTGCCGACGGCCGATGCTCGCGCCTCGGGCTGGTATCGGCCGCGATCCGCTGCGGAAGGACGCACGAGGCGGCGCGCCGCCTCGCGGCGACGGCGAATCGGGGGCGCTTTGGAGCGTTACACCTTCAACTCGCCCGCGTCGCCGGTGAGGGCGTCGCGGTAGCGTTCGCGGATCGGGGCGACGACCTGCTCCACGAACCGGCGGGTCTGCTCCGGGGCGCGGCCGATGTACTTCTTCGGGTCGAGGGCCGCGGTGAGGTCCACGCCGGCGAAGGCGTCGTCGGCCTGGAGGCGGGCGATCAGGTCGTTCGCCTCGCCCTGTTCCTTCACCACCTTGCCGGCGTCGCGGGAGTGGACGCGGACCCGCTCGTGCAGGTCCTGCCGGTCCCCGCCGGCTTCCACGCCGGCCATCAGCACGGCCTCGGTCGCCATGAAGGGCAGCTCCGAGGCGAGGTTCGCCGCGATCACCTTCGGGTAGACGATCAGCCCGCCGGCGACGTTCGCGTAGATCAGCAGGCAGGCGTCGATCGCCAGGCAGCTCTGCGGCAGGCTCAGCCGGCGGTTGGCGCTGTCGTCGAGGGTGCGTTCCAGCCACTGCGTCGCGGCGGTGTCGTCGCCGTTGGCGGCGAGGCTCATCGCGAAGCGGGCCAGCCCGCACATCCGCTCGGCCCGCATCGGGTTCCGCTTGTAGGCCATCGCGGAGGAGCCGATCTGCTTGTCCCCCTGCGGCTCCTCCAACTCCTTGCGGTGCTGAAGGATGCGGAGGTCCGTGCCGGCCTTGTGGCAACTCTGCCCAACGCCGGAGAGCGTGCCCAGCACCATCGCGTCCACCTTGCGGGGGTAGGTCTGCCCGGTGACGGCGTAGCTGGCGTCGAAGCCCATCTTCGCCCGGACGAGTTCGTCCAGCCGGTCGACCTTGGACCCGTCCCCGCCGAACAGCTGCAGGAAGGTCGCCTGCGTGCCGGTCGTCCCCTTCACCCCGCGGAATTTCAGCCGGGCGAGGCGGTGTTCGACCTCCTCCAGGTCCAGGCAGAGGTCCTGGCACCACAGCGTCGCCCGTTTGCCGACGGTGGTGGGCTGGGCCGGCTGGAGGTGGGTGAAGCCGAGGCAGGGCTCGTCGGCCCATTGTTCGGAGAACGACCCGAGGGCGTCGATGACCCGCACCAGCCGGGTGCGGAGCAGTTCGAGGGCCCGGCGGGTCTGGATCAGTTCGGCGTTGTCGGTGACGAAGCAGCTCGTCGCCCCGAGGTGAATGATCGGCCGGGCCGCCGGGCAGACGTCGCCCCAGGCGTGCACGTGGGCCATCACGTCGTGCCGGAGGTCCTTTTCGTACTTGGCGGCGAGGGCGAAGTCGTTGTCGGACAGGTCCAGCGCCCCGCGCATCTGCTCCAGCGCGGCGTCGGGGATGTCGAGGCCGAGTTCTTGCTGCGACTCCGCCAGGGCCAGCCACAGCCGCCGCCACAGGCCGTGCTTGGTGCGGGCGCTCCACAGTTCCGCCATCGCGTCGGAGGCGTAGCGGGTCAGCAGGGGATTTTCGTAGCGGTCGTGGCTCATGGCGGGGAGTTTAGCGAGCGGGGGCGCGATCCCCGACCGGCTGGCGGGGCAAAGTCGCCGGGGAGAACCGGGCGGCCGTGGGCGAGCGAACCGAGCGTCCCGGACGCTTCAAGCGTCCGGGACGCTCCGCACACGGCGCGGGCGGGGGAGAGAGAAAAGGCGACGCGGCCCGGGCGATGCGGGCCCGTTCGTCACGCGATCGCCGCGGCCCCGACGCTGCGGACGTCGCGCACCTCGCCGGCGAGGGCGGCGGCGGCGACCATGGCGGGGGACATCAGCAGGGTGCGGCCGGTTGGGGAGCCTTGGCGGCCCTTGAAGTTACGGTTCGAGCTGCTGGCGCAGAGTTCGCGGCCCTGCAATTTGTCCGGGTTCATCGCCAGACACATCGAACAGCCGGCCTGCCGCCAGTCGAAGCCGGCTTCGCTGAAGATCTTGTCCAGCCCCTCCGCCTCGGCGGCGGCCCGGACCCGTTGGCTGCCGGGGACGACCAGCGCCCGCACGCGCTCCGGCACCCGGCCGCCGGCGGCCTGCACCACGGCGGCGGCTTCGCGGAGGTCGCTCAGCCGGCCGTTCGTGCAGGAGCCGATGAAGGCGACGTCGATCGGCGTGCCCTCCAGCTTCTGGCCGGGCGCCAGGTCCATGTAGGTCAGCGCCTCTTCCACGGCGAAGCGTTCCTCCTCCGGCAGTTCGGCCGGGTCGGGCAGGGTGCCGCCGACGCCGATGCTCTGGCCGGGGTTGATGCCCCAGGTGACGGTCGGCTCGATCTCGCTGGCCAGCAGGTGGACCTCGTCGTCGTAGCGGGCGTCCTCCGGGCTGGCGAGGCTCAGCCACCACTCGGCGGCCTTCTCGAAGGCCTCGCCCTGCGGGACGGCGTCGCGGCCGCGGAGATATTCGACGGTCGTTTCGTCCGGGCAGACGTAGCCGCAGCGGGCGCCGCCCTCGATGGACATGTTGCAGACGGTCATCCGCTCCTCCATCGTCATGTTGCGGAAGACGTCGCCGGCGTACTCGTAGGCGTAGCCCACGCCGCCCTGCACGCCGAGGTGGCGGATGATCGCCAGCGCCACGTCCTTCGCCGTCACGCCGGGGCCGAGTTCCCCGTCGACGCTGACCTTGCGCACCTTCGGCTTGGCCAACGCCATCGTGCCGGTGGCCAGCACGTGGGCGACCTGAGACGTGCCGATGCCCAGGGCGATCGTGCCGAAGGCCCCGTGGGTGCTGGTGTGCGAGTCGCCGCAGACGATCGTCATGCCCGGCTGGGTCAGGCCGCGCTCCGGGCCGACGACGTGGACGATGCCCTGATCGCCGTTCTCCGGGGAGAGCAGCCGCACGCCGAAGTCCCGGCAGTTCGTCTCGATGGCCTCCATCATCTCCTCGGCCAGGCTGTCCCGCAGGGGGCGGAGCTGGCTGTCGGTGGGGATGATGTGGTCGACGGTGGCGACGGTCCGCTCCGGGTAGGCGACCTTCAGGTCGCGCTCCCGCAGCATCGCGAAGGCCTGCGGGCTGGTGACCTCGTGGATGAGGTGCAGGCCGATGAGGAGTTGGGTCTGCCCGCCCGGCAGGGTGCGGACGGTGTGGGCGTCCCAGACTTTGTCGAACAGATTGGGGGCGGACATGCGGGGCGAGACGGGGGCGAAACGGAGGCGGGGCGGGGCGTCGATCGGTCGGGCGAAGATTCTAACGTCCGACGCCGGGAGGACACGGCCCCCGGCCCCGCCGGTTCGCCGCGGCGTCGCGGCGACGGCCCGGGCGAGGGATGATCCGGGCCGGCCGGGGCCGCGTTGTTCCGGCCGGCCCCGTCCCCCGCTCCCCCGCCCCGAAGCCTTCCGATGACCCACCTCGCTGCCAGCGACGGCGAAACGACCGCTCCCCTCGGCGCCGTCACGCACCCGCCCTGTCCGGCCTGCGGCGAGGGCGCCCTGTTGCCGCTGAACTCGCTCCTGTTCTGGGTCTGCACGACGCCCTCCTGCACCTACACCATCTCCGGCCAGGGGACCGCGGCGACCTACTACAAAGGCCACGCCGTCACTGAGACCCGTGAGAAGGACGGTAAGCGGTGGATCGAATTTCGGTTTTGATTCTCGCGGCCGGCCGGCGACCGCAATCCGGCCGCGAAGTCGCCCAGCGGGTCTGCGACGCGATCGTCGCCGCCGACGAATAAAGCGCCGCCGCCGCCCCTGGGGGAACGGCTTCCCCACCACCGCCGCGGGATGATAGACCCGGGGGCGTTCCCTGATTCTTCGCCCGCCTGCGCCGTGTCCCGCACCGACGACAAACAACTCACCGCGGCCCGCCGGGCGATCGCCCACCTGCGGGAGACCGCGAACGTCCCGATCAGCGTCGAACTGTGGGACGGCAGCCGGGAGCCGCTGGGCGAGAACCCCCACCCGGAGCTGCGCGTGGCCCTCGCCGGCCCGGGGGCGATCGGGGCGCTGCTGCGGCGGCCCACGCTGGAGAACGCCGTCCGCCTCTACGCCACCGGACAGATCGAGTTCCGCGGCGGCAGCCTGCTGGAGTTCGGCGACCACGTCCGCCAGTCCGGCCCCGACAAGAAACCGACCCGCAAGACGCTCAAGACGGTCTCCAAGCGGACGCTGCTCAAAGCCGCCCTGCCGTTTTTGTTCAGCAAAACGGAAACCCCCGTCCAGCACGACTACCGCGGCGGCGACGAAACCGGCCGCGACGTCTCCAAGCGGGACAACCAGGACTACATCCGCTTCCACTACGACCTCGGCAACGATTTTTACAAGCTGTTCCTCGACCCGCGGATGCAATACTCCTGCGGGTATTTCACGGACTGGAACAACTCCCTCGAACAGGCCCAGCACGACAAGCTGGACATGATCTGCCGCAAATTGCGGCTCAAGCCGGGCGAGAAAATGCTCGACATCGGCTTCGGCTGGGGCGGGCTGGTCATTCACGCCGCCCAGAATTACGGCGTGCAGGTCCACGGCGTGACGCTGTCGGACGAGCAATACGCCTACACGACCGAGAAGGTGAAGGAACTCGGCCTGGAAGATCAGATCACGCTGGAGATCAAAGACTACTCCAAGCTGACCGGCACCTACGACAAGATCTCCTCGATCGGCATGTACGAGCACGTCGGGATCGACAATTTGCCGACCTATTTCCGCACCCTCTACGGCCTGCTGCGGGACCGCGGCATTCTTTTGAACCACGGCATCACCCGGGGGAGCAAGGGGAGCGCGAAAAAGTTCCGCAAGATGCGGCCGGAGCATAAGCTCATCGCCAAATATATCTTCCCCGGGGCGGAGCTGGACCACGTCGGCAACACGGTGCAGACGCTCGAAGCGAAGCGGTTCGAGGTGCACGACGTCGAGGACTGGCGGGAGCACTACGCCCTGACCACCCGCAAATGGGCCGAGCGACTGTCCGCCCGCAAAGAGGAGGCGATCGCGATGGTCGGCCCGGAACGCTACCGGCTGTGGGAGGCGTATTTAGTGGGGGTCAGCTTCGCCTTCTGGGACGGCAGCCTGCGGATTTATCAGGTGGTCGCCAGCAAGCACGCCGCCAAGGGCCCCGCCGAACTGCCCCCCACCCGGGCCGACCTCTACGAACCCCGCCCGACCGCGGCGTGATCCGCGGCGGGCCGGCGGGCGTTCCTCTTGGTCCAACGCCCCGCCGCCGATCCCGCCTGCGACGAACGCCCGACGATGCCGCTGTTTCGTTACACCCGCTTCGGCCGCGAACACGGGCCGCGGATCGAGGCGTCCCTCAGCGGCGCCGTCACCGGGGCGATTTTGGGCGGGCTGGCGGGGTTGGGCGTGTGCGCCTGGTGGCTGACCGGGCCGCCGCCGCTGTTTCCGGGCGACACGATCCTCGGCGGGGCGCTGCTGGTCGGCTGGATCGGCTGGCGGTGGGGGAAGCCGGCCGTCGCGCGGGTTCGGGACGAGTTTCTCACATGGTGGGTCTGAGTGCGCGGCGGCGCGCCGATCGGCGGCGGGGGGCCACGCCAGCGTCCCGGACCCTTCAAGGGTCCGGGACGCGACGCATGCGAGACGGTCGCTGTATGGTGAGCCGTCCGCGTCCCGTCCCCCGCCGAGCGCTCCCGCCGTGACCGATTCCGTTCCTCACCTCGACCGTCGCGTCTTCCTCGGGGCGTCCGCGGTCGCGGCGACCGGGCTTCTCGGCCGTTCGTCCCGGTTACTTGCCGACGAGAAGGCCGGCGAGTCGGGCATGCGGCTGGGGCTGGTGACGTATAATTGGGGCCGCGAGTGGGATTTGCCGACGCTCCTCAAGAACTGCGAGGCGACCGGCTTCGAGGGCGTGGAGCTGCGCAGCGGCCACAAACACGGCGTGGAGCCCGGCATCGACGCCGCCCGCCGGCGGGAGGTCGCCGCCCGTTTCGCCGATTCGCCGGTGGAACTCGTCGGCCTGGGCAGCGCCTGCGAATACCACTCCCCGGACCCGGCCGTCCTCAAAAAGAATATTGAGGAGACGAAGGCGTTCGTCACGCTCTGCGAGCAACTCGGCGGGGGCGGGGTGAAGGTGCGGCCCAACGCGCTGCTGGAGGACGTCCCCCACGAGAAGACCCTGGAGCAGATTGGCCGCTCCCTGCGGGAGGTGGCGGCGTTCGGGGCCGACCGCGGCGTGGAGATCCGGCTGGAGGTGCACGGCCGCGGCGGCTCCGCCCTGCTGCCGAACGTTCAGCGGATGATCGCGATCGCCGACCACCCCAACGCGGTGGTGTGTTGGAACTGCAACGGCTCCGACCTCGCCGGGGAGGGCCTGGAGCACAACTTCGACCTGGTCAAAGACAAGATCGGCACGGTCCATATCCACGACCTGCGGACCGACGGCTACCCCTGGGAGCGGTTGTTCGCCCTGCTGAACGCCTCCGGTTTCGCCGGTTGGACGCTGTTGGAGGACGGCAAAGTGCCGGGCGACGTCGTCGCCGCGATGCGGGAGAACCGGCCGATCTGGGAACGCCTCGCCGCCGGCTGAGCGTTCGCCGCCGCAGGCGCGCCGCCTCACGGCGACGGCAAACCGGGAGGGGCGTTACGGCCCCTCGTAGTAGCCTTTTTCGGTCGCCGATTCGACGCGGAACCGCGGCTTGCCGAGGGCGTCCGGGCCGGCGGCGGGGTCGAGGCGGCCGTCGACGGAGACGATCAGGTTCTGCTCGTTCTCCAGGCCGGCGAGGCGGCCGTCGTCGATCAGGGTCAGGGCCCCGCCGAAGCGGTCGCTCGGCTCGGGGGTCAGGCTGTAGGTGAGGGTCCAGACCTTCGTGGCCGGGTCGTAGCTCACCACCCCGGTCACGGTGCGACGCGGCCCGGGGGCCTGGCCGGCGGACGGTTGCCCCGGAGCGGGCTGGCCGGGAGCCGGCTGCGCGGCGCCGGCGGGCTGCACGGCGGGGTCGTGGAGCGGGGCGGAGCCCATCAGCGGTTGGGCGGCGCCCTGCGGGAGCCGGGCCGGGGCGGCGGACGCGAGGCCGGGCCGCGGGCCGCCGACGGAGGCGCCGAAGTCCTCGGGCAGCGGATCCTGGAAGCCGTCCGGGGTGGTGCCGGGCGGGGGCGGTTCGAACAGATCGACGCCGTTCGGGTCGGGGGAGTCGACGCCGAGGGTGTCGTAGTCGTCAATGGGGGGGACGGGACTGCCGCCGCCGGTGGGGGGCTGGCCGTAGCCGCTGCTGTCGCCGTCGTAGTAGGGGCTGTCGGAGCCGGAGCCGCCGCCCGTGCCGCCGCCGGTGGGGGTTTCGCCGAAGCCGCCGTCGTAGGTGGGGCCGTCGTCCAGGTCGTCGAAGTCGCCGTCCGGGAAGCCGAAGTTGTCGTCCGGCGCCGGCAGGGCGGGCACGCCGTTGGAGGGGGGGCCGAGATTCGTCCCGCCCGGCGGCAGCGTGCCGGGGATCGGCTGGGGGGCGAACTGCGGCTGGCCGTAGGGGTTCGCGCCGGGCGGCGGGGCGTAGCCGCCCGGCTGGCCGTAGTACCCCGGCACGCCGCCGCCGTAGGGGGCGGGGCCGTAGTAGCGCGAATGACACCCGCAGATCGCCGCCGCCAACGCCGCCAGCGCCAACAACGCCGACCGGTGCAGCAGGCCCCGACGGAGCGCGGCGCGGCGGCAGACGGCGTGACCGGAGACGGCGCGACCGAGGACGGCGCGGCGGGACGCCCGGGAGTCCATCCGCGGCGGGGCGAATCGCGGCCGGGCGGGGCGGAACATGGCGGGCGAACCGGACAGGCGGGGAAACGAATACCGGCCGGCCCGTCAGGACGTGGAACGCCTCCGGAAGCCGGTCGCCGCGGGTGGTAGGACACCGCTCCGCCCGCCGTCCACCCCGGCCCCGGCCGTCGGGCCGCGAAACTTGAGCGGAAAATCGGATCGGCGGGAAATTTTTCGCCGGGCGGAGCCCGCCGCCCATCGGCGACGGCGAACCGGAAAGAGGTGCGGGCGCCCGGCGCCGCTCCTATCGTGGGCCGGTTCGCCCTGTTTTCGGAGCCGTGTTCATGCCTCGCCCCGTCGCGTTGCTGCTGGTGTCGTTTGCCGCGTTGCTGTCGGTCCCTCTCGCCCGGGCCGCCGACGCCGCCGATCCGTCGGAGAACCGCCCGCCGAACGTGGTGATCGTCTTCTGCGACGACATGGGCTACGGCGACGCCGGCTTCACCGGGGCGACGGACATCGCCACGCCCCACCTGGACGCGTTGGCCGAGGGCGGGATGGTCTTCACGGACTTCTACGCCGCCCAGGCGGTATGCAGCGCCAGTCGGGCCGCCCTGCTGACCGGCTGCTATCCGAACCGCGTGGGCATCCTCGGGGCGCTGGGCCCGCAGGCCAAACACGGTCTGAACCCGGAGGAACTGACGATCGCCGACCTCTGCAAACGGCGGGACTACGCCACGGCGATCTACGGTAAGTGGCACCTCGGCGACGAGCCGGGCCTGCTGCCGACCGACAACGGCTTCGACGAGTGGTTCGGCCTGCCCTACTCCAACGACATGTGGCCGCTGCACCCCCGCTACGCCCACTTCCCCGACGCCCGGGCCGACCGCAAGCGCGGCTACCCGCCCCTGCCGCTGTACGAAACCCCGCTGGAAGGGGAGAACGCCGGCGTCCCGCAGGTGAAGATCGCCGCGGTCGACAAGCCGGATCAGGCGATGCTGACCACCTGGAACGCGGAGCACGCGGTTGACTTCATCGACCGCAACGCCGACCGGCCGTTCTTCCTCTACGTGCCGCACAGCATGCCGCACGTGCCGATCTTCGTGTCCGACAAGTTCGCCGGCAAAAGCGGCCGCGGGCTGTACGGGGACGTCATCATGGAGATCGACTGGTCCGTCGGCCAGATCGTGCAGGCCTTGGAAAAACACGGCCTGCGGGAGAACACGCTGATCGTGTTCACCTCCGACAACGGCCCGTGGCTCTCCTACGGCACCCACGGCGGCGACGCCGGCGGCTTCCGCGAGGGGAAGGGCACCAGCTGGGAGGGCGGCCAGCGGGAGCCCACGCTGTTCAACATGCCCGGCACGATCCCCGCCGGGCAGGTCTGCTCCGCCCCCTGCGGCACGATCGACCTGCTGCCCACCGTCGCCGAGCTGATCGGCGAGGACCTCCGCGCCGCCCTGGGCGACGACCGGGTGATCGACGGCAAGTCGATCCTGCCCCTCCTCAAAGGCGAGACGAACGAGAGCCCGCACGAGGCACTGCTGTTCTACTACGGCCGCGAGTTGCAGGCGATCCGCAGCGGCGACTGGAAGCTGCGATTTCCCCACAGTTACCGCAGCCTGCTGAGCGGCGGCGGCCGCCACGGCACGCCCGCGGACTACGTGCAGGAACGCACCGACGGCGGCCTCTACAACCTCAAACAGAACCCGCAGGAGACGCGGGACGTCTCCGGCAAGAATCCGGAGGTCGTCGCCCGGCTGGAGGCGCTCGCCGACGCCGCCCGCCAATCGCTGGGCGACAGCCTGACGAAGACCGAGGGCGCGGAGACCCGCCCGCCCGGCCGGGTGAAGTAGGAACGCGGCGCCCGTTCCCCCCTCTCCCTCAAGGACGGGGTCGCTCGCTCAAGGACGGGGGCGCTCACTTCTGAGCCGCCGTCCCGCGTTCTCGTCCGCTCGACCCGCCCGCACCGTCACGTCGGGGGGCGGCGGACGGTTCGCCGCTTCAGCCTGCGCCGCGCTTTAGCCTGCGCCGCGCTTCAGTCTGCGCCGACCGGGGCGGCGACTTCCAGCAGGTCCAGCGCCGGCTTGCCGTTGGTGAAAATCGTCGCCAGCCGTCCCCACACCGTTTCCCCCTCGGTCACCCCCAGGTGCCGGGCGAGGCCGGGGCCGGCGGTGAGCTTCAGCAGCGCCCCGAGGTCCACCTCGCGGAGCACGTCGTGCTCGATTAGCACGCGGCCCAGGGGGATCTCGCCGCCGAGGATCTCCTCCCGCGGCTCCGGGTCGAGGTACGACAGGTCGAATCGCACCAGGCCGAACTGCACCGTCCGCTCCGTTTCGCCGGGACGCTCCGGTTCGCGGACCAGCGTGATCTTGCGGCAGTACTTGCCGTTCTCCCACTTCTCGTCCAGCACCCGCACCGCGACCGGCCCGCCGTGGAACCGCTCCATGGTGACGGTCATGTGGGCGTCGTGGTCCAGCAGCGTGCGGTAGGGCTCCGGCACGGCGCTGTGGGGGACGTGCTCCGCGGCGGCCAGCAGCGGCCCCTCCTCGCCCTCCGGGGAGGGGGGAAACATCGCCGTCAGCGAGTCGAGTTCGGCGAGAGCGTTCACAAGCGACGGCGGGCGGAGACCGGGAGGCGGGCGCGGGGGGGATTCTTGCCGCCCGACCGCCCCGGGTGCCAGTCGGCGGCGCCGAACCGCCTTTCAGGGCACGGCCGACGGCAGGAACGGCCCGTCAGAACGCGCCGACGTCCTCTCCCCCGTCCGGCGTGCCGAGGGCGGCGAGGACGGCGGGGTCGATCGCCTCGCTGAGGAAATGCACCGAGCCGTCGCACATCACCGCCGTGCCGCCGTTAAAAGAGCCGCCGAACTGGTGCGGCGAGCCGCCGATCCCGTCGGCCGTGTCCCGCAGGTTGGTCGGGTCCGCCCACGGCCGGGGGAAGCCGCCCACCTGTCCGGCCAGCAGCGTGTGCGACGCCCCGTCCGTCACGCCGTCGAACGTTCGCGGCCCCTCCTCGCCCAGCAGCCGCACGTTCCCAGCGATGTGGGCCAGCCCGAACCCGCCCTCGCGGGTGCGGTCGCGGTAGTCCGCGTCGGGGCACAGAAACTCGTCGACGACCCGCCCCGCGACCCCTGCGTTACCTGGGGCGTCGAACGGGACGGTCAGGTCGTACGCTTCATAAACCTCGCCCCGGCCGAGGTGCGGCAGGCACGCGGTCAGCCAAGCCGGCGCCGGGTTCCCGGGCCCAGCGACGGTCGCCTCGCCCCCCTCCGCCCACGGCGGCAACGCCCCGCGGTCCTCGTGAAAGGCCCGCACGCCGCCGCCGACTTGGTACAGGCTCCGATGCGTCGCCGACCGCCACGCCGCCATTCGGGCGCCGCGAATCCTGGGGTGAAACAGCGAGACGACCACCGCGGCCAGCGCCAGCGTGGCGACCGCACAGCCCACCGTGCGAAACCGATCAGATGAGGCGGCGGCAGGCGGATTCTCAGTCAAAGTCGCTCGCAGAAACGGTTTCCCCCCCATCCGGCGTGCCGAGGGCGGCGAGGACGGCGGGGTCGATCTCCGAATTGAAGTTCGTCACCCGGCCGTCGCAGAACCCGACCACGATCGCCCCGGGGCTGTTCGCGCCGAAGCCGGTCGGGCCGTTGATCGGGGCCGACGCGGACCGCAGGTTCGCCGGGTCGCCCCACGCGGTCGGGGCGCCGGTCTCGGCGTTCACCTCGGCGAGCATGATCGTTCGCGTGAGGCCGTCCGCCTGCCTGACGGCGTCCAGCGTCAGGTCAGGCAAGAACACCAACTCGTTCCCCGCATAGTGGGCCGGGGCGAGGCCGCTGGACAGCGGGGCGTCCCCGACATACGGGGAGGTGTAGGAGCGGACCGCCGTCGAAAATGCCGCCGCGTTCGCCGGGGCGTCGAACGGCTGCGTGAAGTCGATGCTCCGGTGCAGCGCCCGCTGGTCCATCATCGGCAGGATCGCCGTCATCCAAGCGACCGGCGGGGCGTCCGGGTCCGCGTCTCCGCCGTGCGGGGGAAAGGCGCCGTGACCGGTGTGATAATTCGTGACCGCGAGAGCCTGATTCTTGACGTCGTTCTGTGCGATCGTCGCGTGGGAGTGAATCCGCCTGGTTTGAACAGAAAGGCCCCAAAGCGGAAGCAACATAACGTTGAAGAACGTCGCGCCCGCCAGCCCCGCGACCGCCCAACCCAGGATGCGCAGCGGCGTCCATGGCTGTTTGGGCGGCGGCTCGGCGGGCGGGGCGGTCATCAGCTCACGTATACCGCACCCGTTTAAACTGCTCCTCGAAATATTCCGGCAGCAGGCTGTCGGTTTGCAGCAGGCCCTTGCGGGTGAGCACGATCTCGTCGCCCTCGACGTTCAGATAACCCGCTTCGGTCTGGTTCTGCAGCGGTTCGGCGAACTCTTCTCGCAGGTCCACGCCGAATTTTTCCTGGAACGGCCGCACGTGGACGCGGCCCTCTTTTAATTGCAGCACGAACTCGCGGATGAGCTGCTGATGCTCGGACGGCACCAGCGCCCGGTTGATCGGCCACTCGCCGGCTTCGACGGCGGCCTGATATTCCTCGATGCGATCCAGGTTTTGATAGTGAACCCCCTGGAAGTGGCCGAAGCTGCTCACGCCGGTGGCGAGCAGGTCGGCGCCCCGCCAGAGGCTGTCCCGGTAGACGAAGCGGTCCGTCTCCCGGTTCTTGACGAACTCGTTGCCGGAGGACGGCACGTAACCGTAGCCGGCGAGGAAGTCGATCGTTTCGTCCATCCAGCGACGCTTGGTGTCCCAGTCCGCGATGGGGCTGTCGACGCCCAGCTCTTTAATTTCCTTGGAGATAATCGTGTTGTGCGGCAACTCCATCTGATAGACGGTCACGTTGTCCGGGTCGAGCTTGGCGACCTCTTCCAAATTCCGCCGCCAGTTCTCGTCCGTCTCGCCGATCATCCCCGCGATCAGGTCGACGTTCACCTGCGGGAAGTCGGCCGCTTTAATCCACTCCCACGCCTGATACACCTCCGGCGTGAGGTGGGCCCGGCCGTTCACTTCTAAGATGGTGTCGTCGAAGTTCTCCACCCCCAGCGACAGGCGGGTGACGCCGATCTCCTTGAGGGTCTTGACCTTCTCCTCGTTGAGCGTGCCCGGCTCGCACTCGAACGTGACCTCGCGGGCGGTCTCCCAGTTCAGGTGCGTCTGCAGCTTGTCCCGCATGCTGCGGAGCTGTTTCGAACTCAAATAACTCGGCGTGCCGCCGCCGAAGTAGGCGAACTCCAGCTCCCGGCCCTGCACGCCGGGCGTGTTTTCCAGCTTGGCGAACTCCGCCTCCAGGCTGTCCACGTAGCCGCGGACGGTCTTGGCGTTCTGCTTCGTATAGACCCGGAAGTAGCAGAACTTGCAGCGCTTCCGGCAGAAGGGGATGTGGATATACAACCCCAGCGGCACCGACGGGTCAATCGCCCCGCTCGGCGGGTTGCCGTTCAGGGCGTCCAGCGCCGCGGGAACCGCGTCCTTCGTCCACTGGCTGAACGGCGGATAGTTCGAAACGAAGTAGCTGCCGACCTCCGTGCTGCCCTTCGCCTGGGTGGTGGTGGTCGATCCGTTCGAGTCGCAGTCGGAGCCGTGCGATTTGGCCTCCGCAGAGGAGTCCACCACCGGCAGGCGGTTCGGCAGCTCCTGATCGGCGGCGTCGGCGGGGGCGAGATCGGGCATGACAATCGGCGTGGGGGGGCGGTCCGGCATTGTAGCGGCTCGGCAACCCCCGACGCGTGGGGGACCGCCGGAGTCCCCCCGCCCGCCGTCGCGGCGCCCCCGCCGGCCGGGGGCGCAACGGCCTCACTCCGTCGCGATCAGCAGGAAGCCGATCATCATCTCCTCCCAGCTCTGCTCGCCCCAGCGGACGGCGACGGTCGGGTCCGGGTTGCGGGGGTTGCCGGCGCTGTTGTCGAAGGTCGCCGTGCAGGTGATCGTCGACCCTTTCTTCACCCGCAGCGGCTCCGCCAGGTCGTACCGCAGCTGCCAGTTGAAGTCGTACTCCGGCACGTCCAGCAGCGTGCGGGTCTCGCCGTCCGGCGTCGTCAGTTCGTACTTGAAGCTGGCGCCGCGGAAGTGCATGTGCGGGGTGAGGGCCAGCAGGGTGACGTCCCCCGGGACCTTGCGGGAGGCCGTCACCGTGTGGGCCTTCGCCCCGGGGGGAATCTCGAACCGGTGATTGGCGACCGCCGTGCTTTTCACCAGCGTGAGGTTCTCTTCCCCGCCGAACTCCGCCGGGTCGACGAACTTCATGCCCACTCGCGACAGGTCCGTCGTCGGCCGGCCGTTGGCGGTGTAGTGCATCTCGAAGAGCAGCTGCGAACCGGCCTTGATCTTGAACGCCTGACCGGGCTTCAGCTGCATCGGCGGCAGGCCGGGGGCGTAGCCGATGAGGGCGTCGCCGGCGTCGATCTTCTTTTGGGCGTCCGGCGGGATCACCCGCACGATGATGTGGTGCACCACCGCCGGGTTGCCCGGCCGGGGCTCCGCGGCGACGACGTATTTGTCCTCCGTGAAGCCCGGATCGACGCGGAAGTAGCGGTAGTCGATCACCCCCTCGGCCGGCACTTCGGCGGGCTCCTCGGCCATGGCGAAGACGGCGTCCGGTTCGCCGATCCGCCAGCCCTCGGCAAACGTCGGCGGGGCCGGGGCGTCGGCGGGGTCGCCCTCGGGGCAGCCGGCCTTCACCCAGGTCAGCAGCGTGTCCTTTTCCGCGTCCGACAGGCTGGCGTCGTTGCTGAACTCGCCGTGGGCCGGGTCGGCGGGCCAGGGCGGCATCCGCTCGTCCTTGACCACCTCCGCCAGCATCGGGCCCCAGCCGGCGGCTTCCTCGTAGTCCAGCAGGGCGAAGGGCGCCGCCTCGCCGGGGCGGTGGCAGGGGGCGCACTTGGCGAAGATCACCGCGGCGGCGCCGGGCGCCCCGTCCGGGCCGCTCGCCCAGGTGACGGCGGCGTCCGGGTCGGCCTCGCGGACGCGGCCGATCTTGCAGCCGACGACCTCCGTCGCCGGCTCCGCGACCGCTTCGCCCGCCAGCACGCTGGCCAGCGCCAGGCCGAAGTCGTCCCGCGACGCAGAGCCCTTCGCGGTGCCCACGCCGTACTGGTCGTCGATCCGCCCCCGATACCGCAGCGTGCGGCCGTTGCCGTTCTCTTCCGGCGGGCCGAAGATCAGCACCTCCGGGGTGCGTTCGGCTTTCAGCCGATCGGCGAGTTTGTTGCCGGGGTCTTTGAGCACGGGCACGCCGGCGGCGTCGAACTCATGCCGGGCGCGGAACTCGGCGAGGTCGCTCAGCGAGTCCTGCCGGTTCGCGTCGACCAGCACGAGCCGCACGCCCTGTTCGCGGCCCTCCTCGGCGACGGCCCGCAGCCGGGGGGCAGTGATCTGCACCAGCGGGCACTCGGTCCCGACGAACACCACCACCGCGGCCTGCGCCGGGGCGCCGGAGTCGTCCGCGAAGGCTTCGCCCAACGTGGTGCGGGCGCCGTGCACGTCCCGCAGTTCGGCGTCGGCGGGGAAGGGCACGGGGTTCAGGGCGACGCCGTCCGCGGGCTCGGCGAAGGCGAGGGCGGCGAATAACAGCGGGGCGACGAACATGCGGCGTCCGGTGCGGGAGGGGGGAGCGGCGACGGCGCCCATCCTAAGCCGGACGCGTGCGTCCGGCGGGGGGCGGGCGGGGGAAAACGAAAAGCGGCCGGGGCTCCCGAAGGAACCCC
>NZ_JBINJD010000059.1:0-29103 GCF_043951915.1 Alienimonas sp. DA493
CCCTACACTCTCGCCGTGAACCCGCCCCCCTCCCCCGCCGAGATCGCCGCGGAGCGCGAACCGGACGAGCCGCCCGTCGACGCGGAGGAAGTCCGCCGGGTGCAGCGCATCCGCCGGCGGGCCGGCGTCGGGCACTGGCTGGGGGTCTGGGTCGGTCGGCAGATGCTGCGGATGCCGTGGCTGACGCGGTTCAGCCTGACCCGCAAGCGGGAGCGGCCCCGGCTGCAGAACGACGGGGCGACCTACGGCACGGTCGCGGCCGCGGACGGCGTGCCGATCGGCTACTGCTACGTTCCGCCGGCGACCGGGGCGCCGCGGCGGCCCGGCGTGGTGCACCTGCACGGCTGGATGGAGACGAAGGAGACCCACGCCGAGACCGCCCGCACCCTCGCCGGCCTCGGCCACCCGGTGCTGCTGGCGGACCTGCGGCACCACGGCGACAGCGGCGGCCCGTTCGTCACCTTCGGGGTGAAGGAACGGTACGACGTGGACACGCTGATCGACCTCGCCGCCGAGAACGGCTGGTTCGAGCCGCCGGTCGTCACCGTCGGCTTCAGCACCGGGGCCGTCGCCGTGCTGGCGCACCTCGCCGAGGACCGGAAGCGGCAAGGCGGCCCGCGAGTCGCCGGCTGTGCGGCGCTGGCGCCGATGATCTCGCTGCGGCGGGGCGTGCGGTGGTTCCGCGGGATGGCGGCGCCTCGCATCGCCGAACGCTGGCTGATGCTGGGCGTGACGGAGGCGATCCGCCGGGCCGGCCTCAGCTTCGACGAGACGGAACTCCGCACCGTCGTCGCCGCGGAGGAACGGCCGATCCTGTTCGCCGCCGGGGAGATCGGCGACCGCTACACGCTGGGCGATCAGGTCGAGCAGTTGCACCGTCTGAAAACCCGCGGCTGGACCGCCCTGCACACTGTCCCCGGCGTGACGCACTTCGGCGTGGGCGTGGGAGCGTTCCCGGAGATCCTGCCGAAGTGGGAGGCGTTCCTGTCCGTCGTGCGGGAGTTGTGCGACGAACCGGCCTGCGCCGAGGACGGGCTACCGGTCGAACCGGGGGCCGAAGTGGAGGGGGTCCGGGCGGACCTCCACCCGACCGCGGACGGCCACGCCGATCACTAGCCCCACCGCCGCCCCGCAGGCGACCAGACTGCTCCCCCCGTAGGAGACCAGCGGCAACGCCAGCCCGGTGATCGGCATGAGGCCGACCGTCATCGCCGTGTTGATGACCGCCTGCGTGCCGAACAGCGCCCCCACCCCGGCGGCGGTCAGCCGGCCGAACGGATCGCCGCAGCGGGCCGCCACCCGCAGACAGCCGCCGACCAGCGTGCCGAACAACGCCAGCACGCCGAGCGTCCCCGGCAGGCCGAAGCGTTCGGCGACGAGGCAGAAGACGAAGTCCGTCCGGGCGGCCGGCAATTGCAGCCCGCCGCGGTCCTCCAGCGCGTCGCCTCCGCCGAACAGCCCGGCGCTGCCCCCCGCCCCGCCGAGGGCGAGCACCTGCTTGCTGCGGTGCAGGTGATAGCCGTCCCCCCGCGGGGCCGGCTCGCCCAGGGCGGACAGCGGACGCTGGGTGAAGACGGCGGTGACGCGACTGCGCTGCTCCGCGCTCATGCCGATCCACAGCGCCGGCAGGCAGGCCAGCCCCAGCACGGCCGCCGCAGCGAGGTGCGAACCCCGCGCCCCGCTGGCGATCAGCACGGCCCCGAGCATCGGCAGGAACACCAGCGACGTGCCGAGATCCGGTTCCTTCAGGATCAGCCCCACCGGCACGACGGTCAGCAGGAACGGCGGGATCAGCCCGACGACGGTGCGGTGCCCGCGGCGGTGCGAGAGGTAGCGGGCGAGCGCCAGCAGCACGGCCAGCTTGGCGAACTCCGAGGGCTGCAGCAGGACCGGCCCGAGCGGGATCCAGCGGCGGGAGCCGTTTCGCGGCGGGAAGGCGTAGACGAGGATCAACAACCCCACCGCCGCGGCGAACGCCGGCAGGGCCAGCGACTTGAACGCCCGCGGCGGCGCCGCGGCGACGGCGGCGCAGGCGATCGCCGCGAATGCCGCCCAGACCCGCTGCTTGGCGGCGAAGCCGACCGCCTCCGGCGAGACGCCCGCCAGATCGTCCCCGCGGCCGATCGCCAGCAGGCCAATCGCCGCCAGCGCGGCGGCGCTCAGCGCCACCGCCCAGGGGAAGCGGGACAGGGGGATGCGGGACACGGCGATTCTTCCGGGGGAAGCCGGGTTCTAAACGCCGCGGGGCCGACGACGGAACTGCGGTTCGGCCGCGAAGGACCGTAAGCTCCCGGCGTGAACCGCCCCGTCGCCGCCGTCGTCGCGTCCCTCGTCACGGCGGGGCTGCTCGCTGCGACGCTGGCGACGACCGCCGCCCGGCCGCTGTACCACGCGGACCTGTGGGCCCATCTGGCCTACGGGCAGCATATCCGGGCGACGGGGGAGGTGCCGGCGACGGAGCCGCTGATGCCGCTCAGCGCCGGGGAGCCGTACGTGAACTTCGCCTGGCTGGCGGGCGTGTTGGGCTCCCGGCTGTACGACGCCGCCGGGCCGGAGGGACTGAAGCTTGCCGGCGGAATGCTGACGGCCCTGACCGTCGGGCTGCTCGGCGTCGCGGCCCGGCGGCGGGGGCGGGCCGCGTGGTCCGGGTGGGTCGCGGGGGCGGCGTTCCTCTTTCTCGCCTGGTTCCAACTGTTCGCCTACCCCCCGTGGAGCGCCCCGTTGGGACCGCAGATGTTGCGGCCGCAGACGCTCGGGGCGGCGCTGTTCGCCGGACTGTTGGCGGCCACGCCGGTTCCGCGACGACCGGGCTGGCGGTGGGCGCTGCTGCCGCTCGCCTTCCTGCTGTGGGTGAACGTGCACGGCAGTTGGCCCCTGGGGCTGGTCTGGCTCGCCGCGGACCTGCTGAACCGGTTCGGGCGGCTCGGCCCGGCCGCGTGGCGGAGCGTCCGCGCACGCCGGGCCGTCGCGCTGCTCGTCCTGTGCGCAGCGGCCTGCTGCGTGAACCCGCTGGGGCCGTGGGCCTTTCTGGAGGCGCTGACCTTCGGCGGGCATCCGAACCTCGCCGACGTGATCGAGTGGCGACCGCTCACCTGGGACATGAACCAGGGGCGGGCGTTCTTCCTCGCCGCGGCGCTGCTGGCGGTCGTCGCCCGGCTCAGCCCGCGGCGGATCGGGTGGGGCGAGGCGCTCGTGCTGATCGGCTTCGCCCTGGCCGCCTGTCGGACGAGTCGTTGGCTGCTCTGGTGGGCGGGGCCGGCGGCGGTGTTTGTGGGCGTGCACCTCGCGGCAATCGTGCGGCGGGGGCGATGTCAGCGTCCCGGACCCTCGCTAGGTCCGGGACGCTCCGCCGGCGGGAAGCTGGCGCTGGCCACGTGGGCGGCCGGCTTGGCGGTCGGCGCGGCGCTGAGTCCGCCGACGTGGCGGCTGGCGGCGGGGGAACGGGCCGCGTCGGACAGTCTCGCTTACGGCACCCCGGTGCGGGCGGCGGCGTATCTGCGGGCGCACCCCCCGCCGGGCCAGCTGTTCCACGCCCACGCCTTCGGGGACTTCCTGCTGGTCGCCGGGCCGCCGGACGTGCGGATTTTCGTCGGCTCCCACGCCCACCTGATCCGCCCGAGGGTCTGGAACGACGCCCGGGCTCTCTCCGCCGCGGCGCCCGGCTGGGAGCAACGGCTGGACCTGTACGGCGTGACGACCCTGATGCTCTCGCCTCGCGAACAGCCACGGCTGGTCGCCGCGGCCCGGGCCTCGCCCCGCTGGCGGGAGGCGTACGCGGACCGAACCACGGTGATCTTCGACCGAGTTACGGATTCGCCGCGTACCGACGCAGCAGGGCGAGCAACCGCCGCTCCGCCCGCCGCAGCCCCCGCTGACGCACCGGCCGCGGGGGCCGGGCGCCGTCCGCCCGCTCCGCGGCGAACGCCGTGACGGCGGGGTGCACGTAGTACTCGCGGCAGACCGCGGGGGTGTTGCCGAGGAGGGCGCTGGCCGCCTCGACGGCGGCCACGGCGGGATCCTTCTTCGGGTCCGCCGGCCCGACGAGCGCCGCCTCGAACGCGACGCGGGAGCCGTGCCAGGTGCGAAAGTCCTTCGCCGTCACCTTTCCGCCGGCGGCGTGCGACAGGTAGGCGTTGACCTTGGAGCTGCTCAGCGGCCGCCAGACGCCGCCTTCGTCCCGGTACTTCAGCAACGTCTCGCCGCCGGCCCGCTTCAATCGTTTGACGGACCGCGCCAGCGACCGGCGGCGGCACTCCGCCTCTCGCTCCACGCCGTGCTTGCCGAGGAACGAGAGACGGATGAGCCCCCCGCGGACGACGGCGTGCTCCGGCCGCAGCGTGGTGAGCCCGTAGGTCTCGTGGTCGCGGGTGTAGTCGGCGCCGCCAACGCGGATCGCGGTGGCGTCCAGCAGACCGGCGGCGAGGGCGCACACCTTCCGCTTGTCCATCTTGAGCCGGCGGGCGTCGCGGCGAACCCGGCGCCGCAACCGCGGCAGGACGGCCCCGAACGCCGCCAGCCGGAGCCACTTCGCCTCCCCCGCGGCCGTGGCCCAGTCCGGGTGATAGAGGTACTGCTTGCGGCCCGCAGCGTCGCGGCCGGTCGCCTGGAGGTGGCCGTCGGGGTCCGGCGACACCCAAACGTCCTCCCACGCCGGGGGGATCGCCAGGGCGTCGATACGGGCTCGCTCCGCACCGGTGCGGTCGAGCGTTTCCCCCTCCGGCGTGCGGTAGGAGAACCCCGTGCCGCAGCGGATGCGGGCGATGCCGGGCGCGTCGTCGGCGACGTAGCGGAGACCGGCCCGTTCCGCGAGGCGGAGCGGGTCCTGCCCGGCGTCGATGGACGCCGTCGCGGCGCGTTCGATCAGGCGGACGGACAATGCGGCGGCATTCGGAAAGGGCGAGGCCCCTACGTTAGAACGCCTGGCGGCTTCGGCCGCCGGGCGTTCCCCGTTCGTTGCGGTGCGGGAGCGCCCCGGGACGGATCGCCCCGAGCCGACCGCGCTGAGTCACCCTGCTCTGTCTACCGGATCGACAAGCTACCGGATCGACAAGCGGAACGGTCCGGCGTTGAGGTTGAAGCCGCGTCCGTAGCCGCGGCCGTAAGACGGATACCCGTAGGACGGATAGCCATAGTTTCGGTAACCGTAGCCCCGGTATCCGTAATTGTTATAGGGAGAGCCGTAGTTGCCGTAGCGGTATCCGTACCCCGGGGCACCGTAGTAGTTCTGACGATAGACCGGCGGGGCGTAGCCGAAGCCGCGGCGGATCGGTCGTCGCCAGCGACGGTCGTCGTCGTAAAGATCTTCGTAGTACTCCTCGCGCTCCTCGGCGAGGTCTTCGTAGTAGTCCTCCAGGTCGTCGTAGTAATCGTCGTCCGCTGAAGCGGAGTTCGTCAGCCCCGGGCCGGCGGCCAGCAGGCCGAAGAGGGCGAGAAGGGTCAGGGGGCGGGTCATGATGAGTCGTTCCAATGGCGGGCATAAAACCGAGCGGGCCCGGGCGGCGGGCCGATCGGCCGGACAATTCCTTTGATTGACAGCCGATTCGTCGTGCAACGGGCGCGCCGGTCGCGCAGAACCGCTTGGACTGGCGGTCTGCGGCCCGGATTGGACGCGCTCCCGCCATTTCTCGGGCGGCGACCCCGCAGCCGGTCGTCAGACGGGCACCGTCGGCGGCCGGCACGCCAATTGCCTCACCGTCTGACAGCATTTTTGCCGTCGGGGGCGCCCCGGCGGTTTCATCTTTGTCGCTCACCGCATTGACAGGACGTTTATTATGCCCGCCGCCGCCGCACGCGAGAACGAGCCGTTCAGCGATCAGAAGTACAACCTCAAGCTGGAACTCGTCACCAAGAACTGCTCCTTCGGCCCCGGGGAGCTGGAACAGATGGAGGAGGACCTCGACGCGCTCGCCAAGCTGACCGAGAAGATGCCGGTCTCCGACCTGCAGGTCACGATCGCCTGGTTCGAGCACAGTCAGGAATATCACGTCAAAACGAGCCTGATCACGCCGGGCAAGACGTTGTTCACCGGCGAACACGACAGCGTCGCCCACCCGGCCTATCAGAAATGCGTGCGGAAGCTCGTGCAGAAGCTCAAGGCCTATAAAAACCGGATGGAGACGCAGGACAACCGCCGGGCCCGGCTGGCGGAGGGGAGCGTCCAGGAAGTCACGCCGGACGTCCCGCCGGAACTGGACGCCCTGGAACGGGCGATCCACGCCCGGGACTACCTCGCCTTCCGTCAGGAGATGGCGGGCTTCGACGGGTCGCTGCGGGACCGGGTCGGCCGCTGGGTGCAGCGGTATCCGGACCTGAACAGAGAGGTCGGCGAAAACCTGCCGGTCGCAGACATCATGGAGGAGGTGTACCTCTCCGCCTACGACCAGTTCCTCGAACGCCCGGCCGAGATGCGGTTGGGCGATTGGCTGGAAGGGTTGGTCGACCCGAGCATTCGCAACCTGCTCCGCCACCCGGACGAGGAGGCGGAGGAGATCAGCTTCGCCCGGACGCTGCGGGAGATGGAGGCCTCCGACGTGCACACCGGCCCCGGCGGCCAGAACCCGGACGCCGACGACCCGACGAACGCCGAGCCGGGTCATCGGCATATCGGCGGCAAGAACGTCGCCCCGGTGCCGGACGCGCCCGCCAAGCCCCGTTAAACCGCCCGGAGTTTTCCCCATCCCGCCGTCCGCCGGGCTCCCTTCGGGGGGCGCGGCGGGCGGCGGCGTTCTATCTTGCCCCGTCCCGTCCGCTCCTCGCTCCCCCCGTCCCGTGCCGTCCGGTTCGCTCCCCTCCGCCGATCAGCTCAAACACGCCGCACAAGTCATTGAGGGGCGGTACGACCTGCTGAAGCGGAACCTGAAGGCGGCCGTCGGCTTTCGGCGACCGCTGAAGATCCAAACCTATCGCGGGTTCGGCTCTCCCCGGGACGTGCGGGTCAGCGGGCGGGTGCTGGAGGACAAGCCGATCGCCGACCCCGCGGAAGACGACCCGTGGTGGCGGAACCTGACGGCGATGTACCACCATTGGCAGACGGACGAGGTCTCCGGCTGCCGGGTCGCCTGCGAATTCGCCGGCCATCGGCAAACCGCCGTCAGCGACCCGGAGGGCTACTTCGAGTTTCGCTTCCGGCCGACCGAGCCGCTGCCCGCCGGGGCGTTCCACACGGCGACGCTCTCCCTGCCGCCGCAGGCGATCCGCCAGGCGGGGCCGGTGTTCGCCACGGCGTTTAACCTCGTGCCGGCGGCCGACGCGGGGTTCGGGATCATCTCGGACATGGACGACACCGTCATCCGGTCCTACGCCAGCAACTTCTGGAAGATCGCCCGGCTCACGCTGCTCAAGAACGCCCGGACGCGGCTGCCGTTCGAGGGCGTCAGCGCCTTCTACAACGCCCTCGCCGCCGGTCCGAAGGGGGACTGGTCCCGTTCGCCGGCGTCGCTGGAGCCGGGGGACGACCCGGTCGCCCCGCCGAACCCGATCTATTACGTCTCCAGCAGCGCCTGGAACCTCTACGAATTATTCCGCGTCTTCCTGCGGGTCAACGGCCTGCCGGACGGTCCGATCCTGCTGCGGGACATGGGAGTGGACACGAACAAATTCGTGGCCGGCGGGCACGATCACAAGTTGGAGAAAATCGAGCGGATCATGAACTCGACCGGCGACCTGCCGTTCGTGCTCATCGGCGACAGCGGGCAGGACGACCCGAAGCTCTACCGGGACGCCGTGCGGGAGTACCCGGGCCGGGTGAAGGCGGTTTATATCCGCGACGTCCGGGACCGCACCCGCTTCGACGTGCGGCGGATCGCCAGGGAGGTCTCCGACGAGGGGGTGCCGATGGTGCTCGTGCCGGACACGGTCGCGGCCGCGAATCACGCGGCGGATCTGGGTTTGATCAACAAGGCTTACCTGCCGGCGATCCGCGAAGACCGCCGCGGCGACCGGCTCGACGCGACCGGCCACGCCGTCGAGCGGCAGGAGACGGTGTGAGGCGCTTCCCCGCCGCCCGCGGCGGGAACGGTCAAGAGTCCTTCTGCACTTCGCTGTGGGACTTGAGGGCCCGGCTGTCGTCGGTCTCGATCAGGTAGGCCGGCTCGTCGTCGCTGGCGTCGCGGGTGACTTCGTTCCCCTTGATCGTGCGGGTCACCTTTGAGGTGAACACCTCGTCGATCGTTCCGTGGGCCCAGTTGTCGCCCCACTTCCACTTCACCTTGGTTCCTTTGGAGTACGTTTTGCTCATCGCGGCGGCTTTCTGAGGGGCGGGAACGAAGGAGGCGTCAGGAGCGGGCCGGCGGGCTGGTCGCTTCGACCGCTTTGAAGTGGCCGGAGACGGCGTAAAAGTGTTTCGTCCCGGCAGGGACCACCCAGGAGAGGCCGGGGGTCAGCTTCGTTTCGCTGCCGTTGATCGTCAGCGTGGCCTCGCCTTCGAGGGCGAGGCCGACGGTCTCGTAGTCGTTGGCGTGCGGGCCCTTCCCGGTGGCGGGGCCTTCGTCCCAGAGACGCAGGGCGACCCGGTCGCCGGCGGCGAGGAGTTTCTCGCCGTCCGGCCCGGCGGGGGCGGCGTCGGCGGAGACGGTGGGGGCGGACATGGGAGGCGATTCCGTGAGAGGTTTTCGGCAGCGAGGGATTGAAGTCGCCGCCCCCCGCCCCGCCACCGGGGGGAGGGCGGCACGCCCGCTTCGGGGCCGCCCCCACGGCTGTGACGCGGCGGCCCGCGACGCCGTCGTTCCTCGGGCGCCGGAGGGACGGTTTGGGGAAGCGATCCGGCCCCGCCGGGATCGCCGGGCGGGGGGACGGGGCATTCCCCGAGGGCGAACGCCGGCTCATCGATCACCGTGGCGCACTCGCTCATTTCCCCCGTCTGCTCACACGGTCCATGAACGTCGCCCCGATCGATCCCGTCACCCGCGAGACCGTCCGCGAACTGGCCGCCCCCGGCGACGGTCCGCGGCTGACGCTCACGATGCCCACGCACCGCAGCGGCTCCGAGGGCCTGCGGGAGGACGCGATCCGCTACAAGAACCTCGTCGGCGAGGCGGAGCGTCAGTTGAAGGAGAGCGGCGTCACCGGCGTGCGGCTCCAGCACGCCCTGGCCCCGCTGCTCGCTCTGCAGAAAGACGAACTGTTCTGGCAACATCAGGCCGAGGGTCTGGCCCTGTTCCTCACCCCGCCGGCGGAGGACGCGGCGAAGACCGACGGCTGCCTGCGCACGTTCCGGCTGCCCGCGGCCGTGCCGGAACGCGTCGCCCTCGGGGACCGCTTCGAGGTGCTCCCGCTGGTCCCGCTGGTCAGCGGCGAGGGGCGGTTCTTCGTGCTCGCCGTCAGCCAGAACCACGTCCGGCTGTTGGAGGGGTCGCGGGCCGTCGTGGTCGAGCGGCAGCCGGAGGCCCTGCCGCAAAACCTCCGGGAGGCCCTCAACATCGACGAGTACCAAAGCTACCTCGGTTGGCGGAGCAACAAGACCAGCGGCGTCGGCGGGGACGTCGGCGGACAGGCGAACTTCCACGGCCACGGCGCCGCCAATCAGAGCACCGTCAAGCAGCAGGAACTGACCGAGTACTTCCGCCGCATCGGCGCCGGGCTGGAGGAGTTCTTCCGCGACCCCACGCCGCCGGAGCACAGCAGCGACCCGTTGCCCCCCGGGACCTTCAAGCCGCCGGTGGTCTTCGCCGGGGTCGATTACCTGTTCCCGATGCTCAAGGAAGCCTGGAACTACCCGAACCTGCTGCCGGATGCGATCCACGGCAACGTGGACGCTCTGCCCGCGAACGAGCTGCACGCCAAGGCTTGGCCGCTGGTCGAAGCCTTCTTCCAGGCCCCCGCCGACCAGGAGCGGACGGCGTACTCGGAGAAGGACCCGGCGCTGAGGTCGGACGACCTGTCCGAGATCCTGGAAGCGGCCAAGAGCGGCCGGGTCGAAACGCTGTTCATCGCCGAGGGCGAACGGGCCGCCGACCCCGACCCCACGCGGAGCCTCGATCAGGCGGCGGTGAACCTGCTGAGCGTCGCGGCCGGCGACGTGGTCAGCGCCGGCGGACGGGTGTTCGTGCTGCCTCGCGGCCGGATGCCGGGCGATTCGATGATCGCCGCCTCCTTCCGCTACCCCCTCCAGCAGGAGGCGAACGCTGAAACCGACGCCACGGTCGGCGCCGCCTAAGGGTTGAGCTGAACTGCCGGCCGGCCGCCGCCGGTTCGCCCCCGCCCCGCCTCAGGGCGCCGGGTCGGCGAACGGCGGCGGGGGCGGGCCGGCGGGAAAGCCGTCGCCGCACCACTCCTCGGCGCATTCGGGCGGCCGATTGACGAGGTAGGCCCACACGCTGCTCGTGCACGGTTCCCACCACGGGAACACCGGCCCCGACGGCCGATGGGCCCGCGGTGCGCCGTGGTTCAATCGGGCGTGATGCACCTCCTGCGGCGGCGGGGCCGGCTGACCGGAGGTCGTCAGGACGACCTGCTTCGCCCCGAGCGGGTGCCGCTCCGCGACGACCCGCGTCGTGACGAACTCCCCGTGCCAGACGCACCCGCTCAGCGCCGCCGCGACCGCCGCCGCGACGACGATCCCCGCCCGCGGGGGCCCCGCCGGGGAGACGGGTCGGGGCCGGTTGTGGCGGCGGTGCGGACGACGCGGGTTCACCTTTGCGGGATCGACGCCCTTCCCTCCAGAGCCTCAGTCCGCCGGGCGATAGAATGGCGGAACCCCGCCGGTCGCCCGCACAACCGGCCCAACCCGACCCCGAGGCGGTCGCCCGCCGTTTTTCCCGTTCCCATGTCCGGCAAACGCGGCAAGCACCAGTCGCTCTCGAAAGGGCTGAAGCGATCGGTCGGCTGGTTGGAGAACCGCCCCGGCGTCCGCAAGATCGTGCTGGGGCTGTCGGAGGCCTGCCGGCACAAGCGGGCGCCGGGCAGCCTGTCGGTGCGGCGGGCCACCGACGCCGGCCTGCACCTCAACGGTTACAGCGGCACGGGGGTCGTGCGGCTGTTCCTCGTCTGCGACGCCGACCGGCGGGAGGAGTTGGCGAACGCCATCGGTGAGCGGTTCTCGTAGGGTCCGCTACGCGGACCGCCGCCTCAGATTGCCCGTCGACGGGACGGTCCGCAGAGCGGACCCTACACCGATTCCGACATCCGCTCGCCCAGCCGGATCAAGGCCGGGCTGACGTCGGTTTTGTCGAGGTGGCAGTTGATCAGCGTGAAGCTGTCGCGGTTGGCGAGCGCCGCCTTCAACGCCTTGTCGAGGTCGCCTTCGGTGTGGCACTCAAAGCCCCAGCCGTCGCCGAGCAGGTCGGGCAGGCGGTGGTAGGCCCAGTTGGGGATGTCGTTGAACGGCCCCTCGGCGAGGAACCGCTCGGTCGTGTAGCCGTGGTTGTTCAGAACCACCACGATCGGATTGAAGCCCAGCTTCAGGCCGGTCGCCAGTTCGAGGCAGGTCATCTGGAAGGCCCCGTCGCCGACCAGCACCAGCGGGCGGTGCGATTTGTCCGCCGCCTGCACGCCGACGCTCGCCGGGACGGCGAAGCCCATGCTGGTGTAGTAGGCCGGGGAGAGGAACTCCGTGTGCCCCTTGATCGTCAGGTCGCTGGCCCCGAACAGGCAGTCGCCCACGTCCGCGACCACCACGAACTTCTCCTCGTCCAGCAGGCGGTTGATCCGGCCGAACAGCTGGCGGGTGGTGAGGTCGGCGTCCGGCTGGAGCTCGAACCCGGCGTGGACGCTGCCGCGTTCCTTGGGCAACGGGCGTTTTTTCGGCGACAGGTCCGCCCCGGCGAGGCCCTTCACGAAGTCCGTCAGCAGCACGTCGTGGAAGTGGCTGTGGCCGACCCGCAGCGTCTCGCTGGTGGCGTAGACGCACCGCCCCGGGTCCAACCGGGCGGTGAAGATGCCGAGGTTGATGTCCGACATGAACGTCCCCAGCAGGATCGCGCAGTCGCTGTCCTCGACGTACTCCGTAACGCTCGGCCGGCCCATCGCCCCCTCGTAGACGCCCACGTGCAGCGGGTGCGTCTCGGAGACGGCGCTCTTGCCCAGCAGGGTGGAGCAGATCGGAATCTCGTTCTCCTCCGCGAGCTTGATCACCTCTTCCCGCAGGCCGAAGCGGTGGGTCTCCACGCCGGCGACGATCACCGGCTTCTTGGCCGCGTCGATCATCTGCTTAGCCGCGGCGAGCGCGTGCTTGAGGGCGTCGTGGTCGCTGCGCTCCTCGACGGGCTTCGGCTCGTGCGGGTAGGGCGGCTCCAGCCGGACGCAGTCGCGGGGCAGCTCGATGTAGACCGGCCGCTTGAACCGATGGGCCGCGGCGAGGCAGCGGTCGATCTCCCGGAAGGCCGTCAGCGGGTCGTCCAGCACGGTGTTGGCGACGGTGATCGTCTCGAACACCTTGCGTTGGGTGTCGAAGTCGCGGACGCGGTGATGCAGCAGCGGATCGCTCTCCCGCTCCTTCACCCCCGGGCTGCCGGTGATGACGACGACGGGGCTCTTCTCCGCGAAGGCCCCGGCGACGCTGTTGCAGGTCGACAGGCCGCCGACGCAGTAGGTCACGCACAGCGCCCCCATGCCGTGGACTCGGGCGTAGGCGTCGGCGGCGTAGCCGGCGTTGTCCTCCCGGGTGGCGCCGATGACCCGCAGGTCGCTGCCCTCCAGCATTCCGTAGAACTGGAGCACGAAGTCCCCGGGGATGCCGAACACGTCCCGGACCCCGTAGTCCTGCAATCGGCGGATCAGGTAGCCGCCGATGCTGTTGGGCGGCACCGACAGGTCCGCCATGGGCAGCTGCACGTCGGCGACGACGCGGTCGCCGGGGGTGCGTTTCTTCTCCCGCTTCCCGGGGGCGTCGGTCGGGGCGGAACCGGCGGCAGATCGGGCGGACATCGGGGCGCTCCGGCGGGAGGGGGGCGAACGGCCCATTCTAACGGCCCGCCGCGGACCGGGGACCGCAGACCCGTCTTGACCGCCGGGCGAGCCGGGTGCGACACCCCGCGCCTCTGTCTCGTCTGTCCGCCCCGTACCCGGCCCCGTCATGTCCGCACCCCTGTCCCGCCCCGGACGCGAGCGCCACGACCAGGAGGCCCCGACCCCCGGGCGGTCGGGCCTGGCGGCGACGGCGCTGCTGGCGGTCGCCGCGGCGAGCCTGTGCGTGGTCGGCTGTCGGAACCTCGCGGAGCAGCGGGCGGTCCGCCGGTTCGGCGACGCGCTGTCCGAGGAAAGCCTCGCCGCCCTCTCCGACGCCACCACGGACAACTTCCGCGGCAAGGCCCTCGAGCACGAGACCGCCCTGGAGGACCTCCGCCTGCTCCGGCTGCCGAAGGAGGAACTGGAGGTCGTGGCCGTCACCGACGTGCCGGAGGAGGAGTGGACGTCGCCGGACGCCCCGGAGTGCCTGGTGATCGTCGAGACGCCGCCGCCGACCCGCCGGGCCCGGTTCAAGCTGGTGCGGGCCGAGGCCGGCAACTGGCTGGTGGACGACGTGCTGCTCAAGCAGACCAAGGGCGGGGTGAAGGCGGTGATGAGCGTCACGGAGCAGCTCGAACTGCTCGCCGCCGTCCGCGGGTTCACCAAGGCTTGGGGGAGCGGAACGCATGAGGAACGGCTGGCGGTCGTCACCCCGGAACTGCGGGAGGACCTCTCCGCCCTGCCGCAGACGCGGCTCGCCGAACTGGCCGGCTGGGTGGTGGACGCCGACCGGGTCGACAAGCTGACCCCGAAAACGCAGATGGACGACGACGAGGCCGCCGTGCAGTTCGCCGGCCGCGGCTACACGCTGCTGGTCAGCCTGGAGAAACGGGGCGACGCCTGGCTCGTGAAGGACGCCGCCGCGGAGAACCGCGGGCTCGGCCCGAAGATTCCCAGCCTCGAACGCACCTGTTTGGCGTTGACGGGCGTGTCCAAGTTCCTCACCGCCTACGAGAACGGCGACCGCGAGGGGCTGGAATCGACGGTCTTCCCCACCCTGTACAACGGCTGCCTGCGGACCGCGGACCTCTCCAGCGTGTCGCTGCCCACCGCCGCCGACCTCGACGGCGACAGCACGTTCCAGATCCACGGTGACCGGGCGGAGGTGGTCGTGACGACCGACGCCGGCGTGTACACGCTCTCGCTCACCGACCCGAACCGCTACGACGCGGACCGCCGCACCGGCGAGTTCCTGGTGGAAGAGGTGACGATCCGCAGCGGCGACGGGGAGCAGCGAATGCTCTCCGCGATCTTCACGGCCCGGGCGGCGGTCGCCGCGTTCGCCGCCGCGGCCTCCGAGGGCGACCTGCACGCCCTCAAGGCCGCCAGCACGCGGGACCTGTCGGAGACGGTTTGGTCGCGGATCGAACCGGCCGACCTCGACGCCCTGCCGCTGGCCGACGCCGCCGCCGGGGCCGACGGCAAGGTGCTGACCGAGATGCACGCCGGCCCGACGACGGAGATCACGATCGAAACCCCCGCCGGCCCCCGCACCTTCGTGCTGAAGGAGGAACGGGGCGCCTCGAAGGTGGACGACGTGCTCGCCCCCTCGCTCGACCTGCCCGAGAGCTTCAAGGAGACCTGCGCCCTGATCCTGCCGGCCCGGGCCTTCGCCGGCAGCCTGGCGAAGGGGGACCTGCCCGGCCTGAACCGAACCAGCAGCGCCGCGTTCAACCGGCTCGTCTGGCACCAGCTGCGGTCCGTCCCCGCCGCGGTGAGCGCCGCCGGCAAGCGGCTCGACGCCCCGCTGGCGAAGGCCACGCCGCTGACCAAGGGCGAGGGCGCCCGCTGCGAACTGCACTACGGCACGCCGACCGACGGCGTCGCCCTGCACCTGGTCCGGGAGAAGGGTCGATTGGTCGTGGACGACGTGGAGCTGGTCTCCGGCGTGCACCCGGACGCCCGCGTGGCCCTCAAACAGGCAATCCGCGAGCAGATGGCGGACGGTTCGCTGATGATCGCCGATTCCTTCGCCCCCTCGCCGGTCCCGCAGGCCGGTGCCCAGCCGATGTCGCCCGCCCCGGCGCCCTCCGGCGTGCGGACGGTCGGCTACGAGACGACGGCCGAGGCGGAGGCGACCGACGGGCCGCCGTCCGCGGCGGAGATCGTCCGCGACCGCGTGCGGCTGGCCCACTTCAACGAGCCGGCGCCCCCGCAGTCCGCGGAGGCCGCCGAGCCGCCGCCGGCCTTCGAGCCCCCCCGGGCGGTCGCCCCGCTGCCCACCTCCGTCGCCCCGGCGAAGGGCTCCGACGGCGGGGCCGCCGCCCCCTTCGGCGAGCCGCTGCCGATCGGCGGCGAATAGTCGGCCCCGCGGCGGGTTTGGGGGCGTCGCCCGGGGGATCGACCGGGAGGCGCCGTGGCGAAGCCGGCGGGCCGGCGGCATGATGCCGCTCCCCGCAAGCCGAACCGCCGCCGACCGATGCCCGAACCGCTTTCCTACAGCAACGCCGCCGCCCTCGACCTGCTCCCGGCAAACGCCGCCGAGGCCCTGCGGCCGGACCTGCTGAAGGCCCGCGACGAAACGCTGGCGGACGTCGACCTGTTCAACTCCGGCGGCGACGTGCCGGCGGAGAAACAGCCGCTGGACGCCGGCTTCGTCGAACTGCCCGCCAAGCTGCTGGCGACGAAGGAGAGCGGCGAGCTGGCCGATCTCCTCGCCGCCGCGGACCGCTTCCGCGAACGGGTGGACGCCTTCGTCTCCCTCGGCATCGGCGGCAGCTATATGGGCCTGCGGGCCTTGCAGGAGGCCCTCGGCGACCCGCTGCACAACGAAAAGCCGGCCAGCCACCGCGACGGCCCCAAGCTGTACTACGGCGGCCAGAACGTCGACCCGGGCGTCACGGCGAACCTGCTCAAGCACCTCGACGACAGCGGCGTCGACTGGGGGATCGTGGTCATCTCCAAGAGCGGCGGCACCCTCGAGACCGCCCTCGCCTTCCGCCTGTTCCGTGAGGCGCTGGAGCAGGCCGTCGGCGCCGACGAGGCCGCCAAGCGCGTGATCCCCGTCACCGGCGGCGAGGGCTCCAAGCTGCGGGCGCTGGCTCAAGAAAAGGGCTACGCGGACATCTTCCCGGTGCCGGAGGGCGTCGGCGGGCGGTTCAGCGTGCTCTCGGCCGTCGGGCTGGTCCCGGCGGCGATCGTCGGGCTGGACGTGGAAGCCCTGCTCCAGGGCGCCGCCGACATGACCGAGCGGTTCCGCACCGCCGAGCCCGGCGACAACCCGGTCCTCGACTACGTGAGCACCTGCCACCTGTTCGAGAAGCACCTCTCGATGGACGTGCGGATCCTCTCCACCTGGGGCGACCGGCTGGAGGCGGTCGGGCTGTGGTACGACCAACTGCTCGCCGAGAGCCTCGGCAAGGAGCAGCGCGGCGCCCTGCCGCTGACGGTGGTCAACACCCGCGACCTGCACTCCCGCGGCCAGCAGCACCAGGAGGGCAAGCGGGACAAGCTGATCCATAACCTCTACGCCGCCTCCCCGGCCGGGGCGAACCCGACCATTCCGCAGTCGGACGCGGATCAGGACCAGCTCAACAAGTACGCCGGCAAGACGGTGTTCGACGTGCTGACCGCCGCCCGCGAGGGCACCGATCAGGCCTACGCCGAGGACGACCGGCCGACCGCCGACATCGTGCTGCCGACGATCGACGCCTATTCGATCGGCCAGCTCCTCCAAATGCTGATGCTCGCCACGGCGGTCGAGGGCCGGCTGATCGGCATCAACCCCTACGGCCAGCCGGGCGTGGAGGCGTATAAGAAGAACATGAACGCGATTCTGAGCGGGTCCTGAGCGAACCGAAGCGAGCGGGGGGCGTCAGCCCCATGAGTCGTCGTTTCGCTCGCCCGTTCCCGCACTGGGGGTTCACGCCCCACGTTCGCCGAAGGATTTATGTCTAATTTCCTGCTCTCCGACCGCGCCGGCTGGGCCGCCGACGGGGCGATCAGCACGCTGATGGCCCAAGCCATCGAGAACCCGGACTGCCTGTCGCTGGCCGCTGGGTTCGTCGACCCGGCCACGCTGCCGGTCGAGCTGGTGCGGACCGCGGCGGCCGACGTGTTGGCGGAGCCGAACGCCAACCTCCTGCTGCAATACGGCACCCCCGCCGGGGCGGGGCGGCTGCGGGCCGAGGTGCTGGAACGCTTCGCGGCGCTGGAGGGCGTGCCGACGGAGGAACTCGCCGCCAGCAAAGGCCTGACCGCCGGCCGGGTGCTGCTGACAAACGGCTCGCAGCAGTTCCTCTCGCTGATCGCCCAGGTGTTGCTGAACCCGGGGGACGTCTGCCTGGTGGCGGGGCCGACCTACTTCGTAATGCTCGGCACGCTCGCCGGGGTCGGCGCCCGGGCGGTGCGGGTGGAGACGGACGGCGACGGGATGGTCCCCGCCGGGCTGGAGCGGGCGCTGGACCGCTTCGAGTCCGCCGGCGAACTGGACCGGGTGAAGCTCGTCTACCTCGTGCCGGACTTCGAGAACCCCAGCGGGATCGTGCTCGCCCAGGACCGGCGGACGGCGATCCTGGAGCTGCTCGAACGCCGCGACCCCGCCGGCCGCATCCACGTGTTGGAGGACGCCGCCTACCGGGAGCTCAGCTTCGACGCCGCCCCCTCGCGCAGCCTGTGGGGCCGCGACCCGGGAGAGCGGGTGATCTACGCCGGCACCTTCAGCAAGTCCTTCGCCCCGGGCCTGCGGATTGGCTACGGGATCGCTCCGTCGGAGTTGATCCAACCGCTGGTCGACCGGAAGGGGAACGAGGACTTCGGCTCCGCCCACTTCAACCAGCACCTCCTCGCCCGGGTGCTGGAAAGCGGCCGCTACGACGCCCACGTTGCGGAGGTGCGAGCCGGGTACAAGCGGAAGTGCGAGGTGCTGCTCGACGCGTTGGAGGAGCGTCTCGGCGGGCTGCCCGGCGTCTCCTGGCGGGAGCCGGCCGGGGGGCTGTACGTGTGGGCGACGCTGCCGGAGGGGGTCTCGACGAGTTTCGGCTCCCCGCTGGCGGAGGCGGCCCGGCACGAGGGGGTGATGTACGTGCCGGGCGAACTCTGTTTCGCCCCGGAGTCCGCCGACGGCCTGCCGAGACCGACGAACCACATGCGGCTGTCGTTCGGCGTGCTGGACGCCGCCGGCCTGCGGGAGGCGGCGGCTCGGCTGGGACGGGCGGTGCGGTCGGTCCTCTGACCCGCGGGCGGTCCCGCTGAACGGGGCGACGGGGCGGTCGCGGGAGAACCCCCAGGCGGGGGCGCGGGCCGCCTCTCCCCACGGGCCGGAGGGACCGGTAGCATCGATTGCAGCGGTCGTCGCCCTTCCCCGACGACCGCCCGGACCCGACCGATCCCGCTACGAGAAACGCACGGATGAACCGCCACCTCTGCGGCGTGGGCCTGATTCTGACCGACGCGGTCGTCAGTTCGTCCGCCTACAACCTGGGCGTGCTGACGATGGAAGCCGCCGCGTTCGCCGCCGGGGTGAGCCTCGCCGGCATGTTCCTGACGGCCCACAGCCTCGCCGACCGCCTCCTGCCCGCCGACGGCCCCGACGAGGAGGCCTTCGAAACGGCGTGACGCCGCCGAAACGGCGCGGCCGGCGACGCCCGGGGCGGCTCACGCCCCGGCGTCGTCCCCGCGGTACAGCAGCCGGCCGCAGCTCCGGCAGAAGACGAACTCGCCCATGTTGAGCTGCACTTTCTGCTGGGGGCTGACCGTCGTCTGGCAGGAGGTGCACACGCGGTCCTCCACCGGGGCCATCGCGTTCGCCCCGTGGTGCTCGACCAACCGGCGGTAGTCCACCTGCAGCTTCGCGGGGATGATCGACTCGGACTGTTCGAGCCGCTTCTCCAACGCCGCCAGTTCCGCCTCCAGCCCGGCCCGCTCCTCGGCGACCTTCTTCTCCAGAGCGTCGGCGTCGGCGGAGCGTTTGTCGCGGTCGGCCTCGGCCTCCTCGATCTCCTTCCCGACCGCGTCGACCCGGTCCAAGGTCTCCAGAATCTCGTCCTCCAGCACCGCGTTGGAGGCGACGTCGGCGTCGATCTCTTTGCGGAGGGCGGCGAAGACCTCGTTGCTGGACGCCTGATTCAGTTTCGCCTTCAGGCCGAGGATCTTCTCCTCGTTGGTGCGGAGCTGGAGGTTCTTGGCGTCGGCGCTCTTTTTCAGGGCGGTCCGCTTCTCCTTCAGCGCCGCGATCTCCTCTTCCTTCGTCTTGATCGCTTTGCGGCGGGCCCGCACCTGCCGCGGGCCGCGGGCCAACTCCTCACGGACCCGGGCGATGTCCCGGTGGACGGAGTGCAGGCGGGAGAGTCCGGCGGCGGTCTCGGTCACTCGGGCGGCGGGCGGTCGGGGGGCCGGCGATCACGTGCGGTTCGGGGCGAACCGGGCCGGGCGGACGGGGGCGGAACTCTATCTTGCCCGCGGGCGGCCGGAAATTCATCCCCCCCTCGCTCCGCCGCGGCAGTTCGCCCGGGCGCCGGCGGGGCGGCGGTCGTGCTGAACCGGTCAGCCCGGACAGATCGCCGCGGGGCGGGGCCGGAGCGCCGTCGGCGGCGGGGCGGCGCCGCGGAGGCACGGCCGGCGGCCGGTCCGCAGCAGGGCCTCGGCGGTTTCCAACACCTCCGCGGGCAGGCCGCAGGCGCGCAGGGCCTCGACGGCGGGGGTCGGGTCGTAGGCGACGCGGTGCAGCGTGATCTCGCGGCCGTCGATGATCGCGTAGGCGGCCCGCGGGTCGCCGTCGCGGGGCTGGCCGACGCTGCCGGGGTTCAGGATCGTCGTGCGGCCGCCGTCCGGCCGTTCGACCTCGACGGCGTAGGGGGTGTGGGTGTGGCCGACCAGCACCAGCCCCGCGGTCACGTCGGTCAGCCGGTCCCGCCAGCCGTCGGCGTCGGCGGGGGCGTAGTCGTCCAGCGGATCGCGGGGGGAGCCGTGCACCATCAGCGTCTCGCGGCCGTCCAGGTCGAACGTCTCGCAGACCGGCAGCCGGGCGAGGTAGCGGAGCAGTTCCGGCCCCAGCTCCTCCCACTGACGGGCCCGGGCGTGGGCGGCGACGGCCCGCAGGCCGTCGTTCCCGAGGGCCGGCACCCGCTGGGCGACGGCGTGGTCGTGGTTGCCGCGGACGACCCGTTCGGCGTGCTCCCGCACCCACTCCACGCAGCGGCGGGGGGCGGGGCCGTAGTCGACGAGATCCCCGGTGCAGAGCGTGCGGTCGACGGGGCCGGCGGCGTCGATCACCGCTTTCAGGGCCCACCAGTTCGAGTGGAGATCGCCGAGGACGAGGGTCCGCACGAACGCTTCCGGTCGAGGCGGGGGACGGCGGGGGAACCAGACGCTCCCGCACGCCGCGGACGGCGGCTACCCTGTGCCGTCGGCGGCGGCTCGTCAATCCCGACTCCCGTCGAGGCCGCGCCCCGCCGCCCCGCCGGTTCCTCCCCCGGTTCCCCGCAACCCGGATCGCCGCCGTGCTCGAGCACATTCCGCCCCCGGACGACCGCACGCTGCGGGAGCGCATCGACACCGCGCTGAAGCTCAGCCGGGAACTCGACGAGCACCTGCGGCAGACGCTCATCCCGGCCTCCCGACGGGTGCGGCGGGCGGCGGAGCACGAGGAGGCGACCGGCCGGGGCCGCACCGGCACGCTGAAGGTCGACGCGACGGAAGAAGAGGACACCCCGCACCAGCGGGACCGGGCGGTGCGGCACGCCGTGGACGCCCTGCTGGAGGCGGATCGGTTCGCCGCCGCCAAACGGGTGCGGCTGGACCAGTACTGCCGATCGATCCGGCAGTCGCTGCGGGACGAGCTGGCCGGCGGAGCGAAATGACGCCCCGCGGGTCGGGATTGCCCCTGTGGCGTCCCGCCGTTGACGACTAGAGTGTGAGACAGCCCGGTCGGCCGCACGGATCCTGCCGCCGGCCCCCTTCGCCCCGCCCAGAGTCGACACGCATGACGCGCGCCGCCACTCCCCAACCCGGACGATCGCAGACGTCGTTGGTCCGGGCGGCGGGCGGAGTCCTGCTGTCCAGCGAAGACGACGGGGGCACCCACACCGTGGACGCCCCCCCCGCCCCGCCCTGGGCCGCCGTCTCCCACACCGTCCTCCGACCGGCGCCGGAGGAGAAGACGGAGTCCTCGAACAGCCCCCCGCTGGCGGAGCCCGGCGGCACGCTGCTGGACGGCGCCGACCTGCGGCGCCGGCTGTTCCCCGCCGTCGGCGAGGCCGAACCGGCCCTCACCGGCTGCGTGCTGGACCACTTCCGCATCGAGCAGCGGATCGGCCACGGCGGCATGGGCTCCGTGTTCAGGGCCGTCGACGAGCGGCTGCAGCGCACTGTCGCCCTGAAGGTCCTCAGCCCGGCCCATTCCAAGGACCGGGCCAGCGTGCTGCGGTTCCGGAACGAGGCCCGCAGCGCCGCCCGGCTGGACCACCTCAACATCGCCCGCGCCTTCTACGTGGGCGAGGACCGCGGGCTGCACTTCATCGCCTTCGAGTTCGTCACCGGCCGCACGGTGCGGGACCTGCTGGAGACGCACGGGCCGCTCTCGCCGACCGACGCCGTCTCCATCACCCGGCAGGTCGCCGAGGCGCTGCACCACTGCGCCGCCTCCGGCGTGGTGCACCGGGATGTGAAGCCGTCGAACGTGATCGTCACGCCGGACGGGATCGTCAAGCTGGTCGACCTCGGGCTGGCCCGCAAGGAGGCCGCCGACAGCGTGGGCGACCTGACCGTCGCCGGCACCACGCTGGGCACCTTCGACTACATCGCCCCGGAGCAGGCCAAGGACCCGCGGGTCGCCGACGTGCGGAGCGACCTGTACTCGCTGGGCTGCACGCTGTTCCACATGCTCGCCGGGCGCCCGCCCTACCCGGAGGGCACGGTGCTCCAGAAGTTGCTGGACCACCAGAACCCGCAGACGCCGGACGTGACGGCCTTCAATCCGAAGGTGCCCGCCCCGCTGGCGGCGCTGTGCAAATCGCTGATGGCCAGCGACCCGAACCAGCGCCCGCAGACGCCCGAGGCCCTGCTGGACGAACTGGACGACCTGCCCCGCGTTCGCGGGCTGCGTCCCCGGCGGCCACTGCGGGGCGTGCCGGCGCTGAACGCCGCGGGCACCGCGGCGCTGGCCGCCGCCCTCGTGCTGATCGCCTGGGTCCGCTGGCCGGAGGAACGGCCCGCCGGCTACGCCTACATGCCGGCGCCGGTGCAGGAGACCGCCGCCGCCGAGCCGACCGCGACCGCGGCGAGCGTCGTCGAGCCGGTCGTCGCCCCGCCGCCGGCCGTGCCCGCCCCGCCCGTCGAGGACGCCGGCGAGGACGCCCCGACGGTCAACACCCGGGCCAACGCCCCCGCCGTGGTCGCCGCGCCGGCGGAGCCGGCCAAGTTCGTGGTCGGCGGCGACGGCGGCGCTCCCCGCGGGTTCTCCTCGTTGGACGCCGCCGTCGAGGACGCCTCCCGCGGCGAGGTGGTCACGATCAACGTCGACGGGTCGATGGACTTCGTCCTGAAGAAGCCGATCACCATGATCGGCAAGATGCTCACGTTGCGGGCCGGCACCCGCAGCGACGGCAGCCTGTATCAGCCGCGGCTCAAGGCCTACGCCAACTACCAGACGCCGCAGACGCTCTTTCACCTCACGGGGGAGGCGAACCTCACGCTGGAGAACCTCTCCCTCTCCTTCGACCTGCCCAGCCGGGGGGACGGCTGGACGATGTTCTCCGTCGGGGCCGGCGACCGGCTGACGATGCGGGACTGCACGATCACGCTCAACGGGGCCGAGGAGCGGGCCGACGCGAACTCCCTGCTGCTGGCCCGCGGCTACCAGCCGCCGACGATCAACGACCTGGCCGAACTGGCGGACAGCGAACGCAAGGAACGGGCCGCCCCCGGGGAGTTCTACGTCACCGCCGAACGCAGCCTGCTCCGCGGACAGGGCGACCTGATCCGGGTCGAGCCGGATCGCGGCGGGTTGCTGGACTTCTCCCACACCGCCGTGGCGGTGCAGTCCGCGGTCGTCCGCATGAGCGGCGCCGATCCCGAGGCCCCCCCGCCGCCGGAGTCGACCGGGCGGGTTCACGTTCAGCTGCAACGCAGCACGATGCTGTTCGGCGAAGCCCTGCTGGACCTGCGGTGGAAGGCGATGCTCGGCGAACGGACGCCGCTGCCGCTGACGGTCTTCGCCAGCGACAGCCTGTTCGTGGACGCCGCCGGCGAGGGCGTGCTGATCCGCACCCGGGGCGGCGACGACCAGCGGGAGTTCCTCGACCGCCTCGAATGGACCGGCGCCGGCACCAACCGCTACCTGCTGGACCGGTTCTGGATTGCCTCCGGCACCACGACGGAGATCGAAAACCCGGCGGAGTCCTTCTCCGACTGGCAGGCGTTGGCGGAGAACTCCGACTCGCCCGTCATGGACATGGGCGCCCGGTACCGCGGCGTCGAACTGGAGCCGGACTACCGCGGCCGCTTCCCCAGCCAGATCTCCCGCAAGGACGTGGAGCCCCGCAGCACGCAGGCGGCGTCCGCCCCGCCCGCCGACCCGGAGATGGAAACCGACGCCGGCGGCGTCCCGCCGGCCGGCCTGGAGGAACCGCCGCCCGGCGTGGACGTCGAACGACTCCCCCCGACCCCCGGCATCCGCACCGCCCAGCCCTGAGGCGGACCGCACTCGGGGGCGTCCGGCGCCCTCATGCGGCCCGGCGGACGGCCGGGGCGGCCCCGTCGGCCCGTTCCGCGGCGGGTACGTACAGGTCGAACCAGTCCGCCAGCCGGTCCGCGTGCCGGCGCCACGTCGGTTCCTGGAACACCTCGTGGTTCGCCCCGGGCAGCACCTCGCAACTGCGGTCCTCGGCTCCCACCGCGTTGATCCACACCGCCGGGGCCAACGGGCAGACGACGCGGTCGGCGCCGCTCTGCATCACGTGCAGCGGGGTCTCGATGCGGGCGGCGTCCTTCCAGACCGCCTTCACCGCCCGACGGACCGCGAAGAACCAGGAGGCCGTCACCGTCGTCCGCCGCAGCGGGTCGTGCGGCCGGGCCGCGGCGACCGGGTCGTCCGGGTCCTGCGGCACGTCGAACCGCGCTTTGGGCCGCAGCAGGCGGCAGAGCTTCCCGGCGATCAGGGTGTGCGGCGGCACCGGGGTGACGATCCGCAGCAGCGGGCTGCACAGCGCCGCGACCGCCGCCGGGGCCGGTCCGCCGCCGTCGGCGTTCTGAACCAACCGGGCCGTCGCGAGGCCGCCCATGCTGTTGCCGACGAGTGCCGTGCGAGCCGGGTCGGCGCCGAACTCGTGCAGCACGCCGCGGAGGTCGGCGACGTACTCCGCGAACCGCCGCACGTGCATCTCGTGCCCGCCGCTGCGGCCGTGGCCCCGCAGGTCCGGCAGCAGGACCCGCCAGCCGCGGGCGGCGAAGCGCCGGGCGGCGTGGTCGTACAGCTCCCCGTGCTCGAACGCCCCGTGCACCAAGAGCAACGTCCGCGACTCCGCCCCCGCCGTCGCGGGGTACTCGCGGACGTGCAGGTCCACGCCGGGGGCCGCGGCGAACCGGTGCAGACGCCGGCCGGTCGGGCGTTCTCCGTCGTCGTCGGCGGCTCGGACCGCCAAGCGGAGGCCCTGCGAGCCGGGGCGGACGGCGGGGGGCGGGGCGGAATTCATCGGTCCGTCTCCGCCTGGTGCGTTCGGTCGATTCGTCCGTCGGGGGGCGGGGAACCGTTCAAAACGGTCTGCATTCCGCCTGACGGCCTCTTCATCGGCCGTCCAAGCGTTCGGACTGGTGGGAATTCGCCGATTTGTGCCGTTCGAGCCGATTGGCGACGAACCTGACGCGACGCCGACGGGTAGATGGAGGGAGCCCGCCGCCCGTTGCGGCGGTCTGCTGCGCGGCGTAACGTCGTGATCGTCTCCGTTTCCTGTTCCCTGGAGCCTGCCCGTGTCCGCCGCCGCGATCGCCGCCTCCGGGTCGAATCGTTGGTCCGGACGGAAGGTGCCCCTGGAGCTGGTCGCCCTGCCCCCGACGGAGACGCCCTCGCTGTGGGAGCGGATCGGCACGGCCCCCGCCTGGCTGGTGAGCCTCGCCGTGCACGTCGCGGTGCTGATGACGCTGGCCGGCATCACGATCATCGTGCCGACGGACGCCCTCAAAACGATCATCGAGAGCGAGATCACCACCGAGGACATCGACCGGTTCAAGGTCGACAACGTGCTCACCCCGGAGGTCGGCAACGACAGCTCCGTCAACGTGCTGAGCCCCTCGATGGCCGCCAGCACGCAGGAACAACCGATCGAGCAGGAGTTCCAGCAGGACGTCGAAATGGTCCACTTCGACGCTTCCCTGCCGACCGCCTCCGCCGTCGACGTGCCGAACGAAGCGGTGCTGACGACCGAGTTCGACGCCGAGGGCATGACCGAATACACCGGCGGGGTGGAGGGCGCCATCGACGTGCTGACCCGCGAGATCGCCGCCCGGCTGCGGGAGAACGAGACGACCGTCGTCTGGATGCTGGACGCCAGCCTGTCGCTGGAGGACCGCCGCAACGCCCTCGCCGAGCGGTTCGAGGCCGTCTACGCCCAGCTCGGCAACACCGGGGACATCGACACCGACCACCTCCGCACCGCCGTCGCCACCTTCGGCGAGGGCGTGAATCTGATCACCCCCGAGCCGGTCGTGGACGTCGCCCCGCTCGTCCAGACGATCCGCGAGATCCCCGCCGACGAGAGCGGCAAAGAGAACGTCTTCACCGCCCTGAAGGCCGTCGGCAGCGAGATGCTGCACGAGCGGACCCGCGCGAAGCGGACGCTGATGTTCGTCATCGTCACCGACGAGAAGGGCGACGACGACGGCGATCTGGAGAACGTCATCGCCCAGTTCAAGCGGTACGGCGTGCCGGTGTACGTCGTCGGCAACGCCGCCCCGTTCGGCCGCGCCAAAGGCTACGTGACCTACCTCTGGAAAGAGGGCGAGCGCCAGTTCCGCCTGCCGATCCCCGTGGACGCCGGCCCGGAGACGGTGATGCCCGAACGCATCCGCCTCGGCTTCTGGGGCCCCGGCGGGGAGGTGGAGAACGAACGGCTCTCCAGCGGCTACGGCCCCTACGCCCTGACCCGCCTGTGCGTGGAGACCGGCGGCATGTACCTCGTCGCCGACGACACCAACCAGCGGAAGTTCGACCCGCAACTGATGCGGTCCTACGGCCCGGACTACCGGCCGATCAAGGACTACACCCGCGACGTGATGGCCAACGGCGCCAAGCGGGCGCTGATCGAAGCGGCCCAGATGAGCACGGCGGAGGAGATCCCGAACCCGCAGCTAGTCTTCGCCGCCGTGGACGACACCCGCCTGCGGCGGGAAATCACGGAGGCCCAGAAGCCGATGGCCGTCGTCAGCTACCGCCTCGCCGCGTTGCAGTCGAAGCTCGAAGCCGGTCTGCCGGACCGGCCGAAGGTCGAGGAGCCCCGCTGGCGGGCAGGGTTCGACCTGGCCCTGGGCCGCGTCTACGCCCAGCAGGCCCGGGCGCTGGGGTACAACGTCGTGCTGGCGGAGATGAAGAGCGACCCCAAGCCGTTCGAGCGGGAGAACAGCAACGAGTGGGTTCTCCGAGGCGCCCCGGAATCGGACGCCGGCAGCGAGGTCCGCAAGCTGATCCGCCAGAGCCGCGAACTGTTGGCCCGCGTGATCGACGAACACCCCGGCACCCCCTGGGCCCGCCTCGCCGAGAAGGAACTCGCCACGCCGCTGGGCTGGGAGTGGAAGGAGCGGAACAACGAGGTGCTGCGGGCGATCGAGAACGGCGTCCCGCCGGCTGAGGCCGCCAAAATGTTCGCCCCGGAGGAGGACCAGCAGCGGATGCGGCGGGGGATGCAGGGTGACCAGGGCCCCCAGAACGTGCCGAAACTCTGAGCGGGCGCCGTCGGTCGCGGCGGGCGCCCCCGCGTGAACCGCCCGGTCCCCCGCCCCGTTTCGTCCGTCATGCCCCGCCCCGCCGCCCAACTGCACGACGCCCCGCCCCACGACGAACCCGACCCGGCCGTCGAGACGGTGCAGTTCCCCACCGCGCACGGCCGGCCGCCGGCCCCGCAGTCTGCGGAGGCGGCGTCCCTCGCGGCGATCGAGCGGCGGCTGGGCGAACTGGTGCAACTCGCCCGGCTCGGCCTCCTCGCGGCGGCGGGCTGGCTGATCTGGCAGCTGTTCGGCGACGGCGTCGCCTGGCTCGTCACCGCCGCCCTCTGGACCGCGGGGACGCTCGCCCTGATCGCGGTCGGCGTGGGCGTGGCCATGTACTTTTCCCCGCCCTTCCGCCGGGCGGTGGCCAACGGGGCGAAGGGATTGTTCTTCCGCGGGCGGCGGGCGTCTTCGCGGCGGCGGTGAGGCCCGCCCGGCCGCGGACGCGGCGTTCACGCCGCACAGGCAGAGGTTCAGGGCCCTCCCCAGCCCCTTCCCCCGGGGTCGCTGGTTGACCGGTCGGTCGCCCACGCGGATGGTGAGGGGTGCGACCCCGCCCCGGCGCCCGGTTGGGCCGTCGGAGGCGGGAGCCGCGTATCGGCGCCCGGCGCCGCACTCGGCGTCTTATGCCGCCCGCTGATTATCGATCGATGCCTCACCTCGCACCCCACCGCCGCCCATGTCCGGGTCCATCAACGGCCAGAGCGCCCTATTCATCGATCTGGAGAACTTCGTCCTGGGGCGGGAGGAGAACTGGCGGCTCGAACAGGACCGCCACCCCGGCGAGGACGCCGACGACTACGACTGCGCCGAGGACCTCCGCGATCTGATCACCTTCGCCACCCGCCTGTCCGAGGGCCGCAGCCTCGCGGTGAAACGGGCGTACGCGAACTACAACGTCCGGCGGGAGAACCTCACGTCGGAGCGATGGTGGGACTACTACCTCCAGGGCGTGCCCAACGTGCTGTTGGGCTTGGGGGTGGAGCCGATTCAGGTGTTCCGCTTCCCCGGCGGGAAGAACAAGAACGCCAGCGACCTGCGGATGGCGATGGACGCCGCCGCCCTCGCCGCCGAGGCCGGGCCGCACCTGGCCGGGAAGTTCGGCGGGGGGCACTTCAGCCAATTCATCCTCGCGACCAGCGACAGCGACTTCATCCCGCTCTCGCTGGAACTGCGGCGGGCCGGGGCGGAGGTGACCGTCATCGGCGTGCAAGACAAAACGAAGCCGGTCTTCGAGCGCTTCTGCGACCGGTTTGAGTACTTCGAGGACCTGCGGGCCGCCCGCGACCTGCTGGACGAACGGCAGGCCGAGGAGCGGGCCGCCCTGCTGCGGGCCGTCGGCGAACTGGTCGACCGCCACGGACCGATCCGGGCCGGCAGCGTGCGGACGCTGGTCGAACACACCTCCCGCACGCCGGGCGGGGAGCCGCTGCGGTTCGACCCGATGCAGTTCGGCTGCGGCAGCGCCGCGGAACTGATCGAACGGCACGGGGAGGACGCCGGGCTGGTGCTCAAACGCACCGGCGGCGTGCAGGTCGTCGCCCGGGCCGAGGAGCCGACCTCCGCGGCCCCGCCGGCGAACGGCTACCGGGTCAACGGGTCGTCGGGGGCGGACGGCCAAGGCTCCGACCGGCACGGCGCCGACGGCAAGCCGGCCGATGCGACGGAGGGCGTGGCCCGCATCAGCCTGAACGGGCACCGGCCGATCCGGGCGACGCCGGAGCACAGCCCGGCCCTGTACCGGCGGCTGTTGCTCTACGGACACCCCCGCATCGCGTTGGTGCCGGCGGCGGCGTGGCAGGAGATCGCCAGCGCCGTGGTCGCCCGCGTCGCCGGGCAGCAGAACGGCGACGACCGGCCGCGGATCTACCACCAGGACCTCGTCTCCGACATCACGGAGGTCTGTGCCGAGGCCGGCATTCAGGACGCCGCGGCGAAGGTCCGCAGCGCCCTGTTCCAGATGTTCAAGGCCGGCTGCTTCCTGTGCGACGAGCACGGCCCCCGCCGCGGGCACCGGGACTTCCACTGGTCCCGCCCGGCGGTGCTGGACCCGGCGCTGCCGACTTACGAGCACGTCCGCGACCGGGTGTGGCGATTCGTGACCAGCGCCCTCAGCGAGAAGCTGCGGGAGAACGGGATGGACGGGGCCATGCACGTCGGCTTCCTCGCCGAACTGCTGTGCGGCCCGGACCCCAGCCCGTCGGACATGGTGCGGGTCGCGGCCGTCGCCCGGGCCGCCCAGTGCGG
>NZ_JBINJD010000005.1:0-69910 GCF_043951915.1 Alienimonas sp. DA493
CGCCGGCTCGAGACGGCGCCGACCGCGGACCGGAGTGACAGGAGATCGACCGCGGCCGGGGCAATCGCCCCGGCTGCGGTTTTTTCATGCGCGGCGGCGGAGAGCCCCTGCACCAACCCGAAGCGTCAGCGAGGGCTCCGACGTGCGAAGCAAGTCGGCCCGCAGCCGACGCCCTCGCTGACGCTTCGAGTTGATGTACCGAATCGGTCCGGAAGCGGGTTCTTCACCGTCAGAGAGCCGCGACGAACCGTGCCAGTTCCCCCTCCAACCGTCCCGGGGCCACGCCGAAGGCGGCGTGGAACGCGGCCCGGCGGGCCGCGGGGTCGTCCGCGTCGGCGGCGGTCGTTTCGCCGACGCTCCGCAGGTAGCGGGCGTAGCGGTCGCCGCGGGTGTGCATCAGGAAGAAGGTGAACGCCCACGCCTCGCCGTAAAACGTCAGCGAGTCGCGGCCGATCAGGTCGTCGCCGTGCGGGCCGGCGACCAGCGCGTCGAGGTAGCCGTCGGCGTGCGGCTCCGTCCGAAAGCGGTGCAGCCGGCCGGGGTTCACGCGGTCGCTCGGCCGCACCGAGCCGGCCGCGGAGAGAAACGCCGGGGCCTCCAACGCCGTGGCGAGCCCCTCGGCGACCCACCGCGGCGTGCCACCGGTACGATGGTGCAGGCCGGTGTTGAAGGCGATCTGGTGGACCGCCTCGTGGATCAGCGTCGCTTCAAAGGAGGCGTCCCCCGCCCCGCCCGGCGGCTCCCAGACGCTCAGCCGGTTGCTGATCGGGCTGTAATACCCCTTCAACGCCCGCGGCACGGACTGCGGCGAGGGGGAGGCTCCCTCCGCAGCGGCGGCCGCCGCGAAGGACGCAAAGCTGGGGTGCACCACGGCGATCAGCGGGAACTCCGGCTCCCGCGGCCGCACGCCGTGCCGGGCGAACCAGCCGGTGACCGAGGCGTAGATGCGCTCCAGCTTCGCCCCGAACGTCCCCGGCGTGCGGCTGGCGTGCCGCACCACGAGGTAATGCCGGGTGGCGAACACCGCTGCGTCGTCGTCGCTTTCGGCCCGCAGCCGGGCGGCCGCGGCGGGTGTCGGCAGCGGGGCGAAGCAGTCGTCGACCCGGCGAAACTCCCGCACCCCGGCCAGCGGAAGGGCGTGCAGGGCGCCGAGATCGTCCGTCAGCCAGGCGGCGTCGGACGTCCGCAGTTCCAACCGCCCCCGCACCGGGCCGTCGGGGCCGGTTAGTTCGATCAGCGACCGCCCCGCCGTCGGACGACCCCGCGGCTCCCGCCCCAGCGCCGTCCCGCTGAACAGCGTCGCGGCCAGCAGGGCGAGGACGAAGGCGATTTTCACTCCGACGGACACGACGACGCCTGACAGAAGCGGACGGAACGCCGAACCCTACCCCGCCCCCTTGCCGCCGGTCGGGGACGGGCGGACGCTGAACCGGTCCGCCGCCCGTCGCGGCCGCTGCGTTCCGCACCACCCGCCCCCGCCCGCCGAGGTCCGGCCATGTCGTTCGCCGCCCTGCTCGCCGTCGCGGCGACGCTCCTTCCGCTCGCGGGTCCCGACGAGGGGCCGTCCGAGGAGCCGACGCCGGAGCGGGTGGCGGCGTTGGTCGCGTCGCTCTCCGCCCCGTCGCGGTCGGAGCGGGCGCTGGCGGAGCGGGCGTTGATCGCCCTCGGCCCCGCCGCCGCCGATCTGCTGCCGGCGCCCGATTCCCCCGCCGCCCCGACCGGCGCCGCGGCGCGGGCGGCGTTGGAACGGGTCCGCACCGCCCTCGCCGCCCCGCCGTCGCTCTCCGCCGGGCCGTCCCGCCTGCCAATTTCCGAGTTGCCGCGGGGTTCGCTGCACGACCAATTGGCTGCGATCGCGGATCGCACCGGGAACGCCTTGGACCTTTCCGCGCTGCCGAAGGGGACGCTCTCCGCCGCGGGGCCGGACCTGTCGGCGGTCGCCGGGCCCGACGGCACGGCGACGTTCTGGGAGGCGCTGAACGCCCTCGCCCCCGGCCGGTTCGCCGTCGGGCGCGTCACGGAGGCGGGTCTGGCGCTGCTCCCGCCGGCAAAGGACGCCGCCCCCGCGGCGACGGCGGACGGCGTGCTGCGGGTCGAGATCGGCCCGGTCGCGGTGCGACCGCGGTTCGGGGCGGACGGCAATCTGTGGCGCGTGCCGGTGCGGCTGATCGCCGAGCCCCGCCTGCACCCGCTGACCGCCCGCCCGATCGACGGCGGCCTGACGGCGACCGCGGGCGGGGAGCGGCTGGCCCCGTTCAGCCCGGCGGCGTCGCGGGAGGCCCAGTTCGTCGACGGGGCGACGGCCTTCGCCGTCGACTTCCTCCCGCCCGCTGACGCCCCCGCCGCGGCCGCCCCCGCGGCGCTGACCGTCGGCGGGGCGTACGAGACGACCTTCATCCCCGGCCGCCGCACGTTCGCCTTCCCCGCGAACGCCGCCGGCGAGTCGCAGACCGCCGACGGGGCGACGATGCGACTGGAGAGCGTCACGACGAGCCCGGTCGACGCGGCGATCGCCGCCGCGGTCCTGTACGACGCCGACGGCGGCGGTCCGGCGTTCGAGAGTTATCAAACTTGGCGTTACGAGGTCGCCGTCCGCCTGCACACGACCGACGGGGCGACGCTCGAACCGACCGCTCCCCCGCGCGTCGTCGCCGAGGGCGCCGCCGCGGTCGCCGTGCGGGCAAGCTTTGACCTGCCGCCCGGCGCCGCGGTCGATCGCGTGGAGATCGCCGCCCCCGCCGCCCCAGTCACGGCGGCGGTGCGGTTCGAAGACCTGACGGCGCCGGTCGCTCCCCGCTGACCGGCCGGCCGATCAGTTCGAGCGTTCGCGGAGCGTCTCCGCGATGGGCTTAGCCCACGCCGGAACCGGTCCGTAGTGTTTTATTACTTCTCCGTCCGCCGCCCGCAGAATCAACCGGGCCGGCTCGCCGTCGACGGAGTTGTCGTAGAGGTAGAGCCGGTCCACCTCTGCAGCGACCATGCCGCAATTGGCGAGGGACCGTCCCCAACGGTCGATGATCTTTCGCAGCGGGACTTCGTGTCCCCCTTCCATCACACGACGGGCGACGCGGGCCGCATTGATCGTGGCGTTCTCGGTACAGACAAAAAACAGTCGCACAAAGAACCCCGCGGCCAGCCCGCGGCGAACGAAGTCGACCTTATCCGGTCCGGAAAAGACCGTTTCGAACGCAAAGCTCCGGCCGTCCGCCAAGCACGCCTCCCGACGGGCCGTGGCCGCTTTTGCGGCGGCGAGTACCGCGGCGGGGTCGTTCCAGTCGCCGAACTCGTCTCGGGCGATAGCGTCCGGATTGATATATTCGCAACCGGCAAACCATTCGTGCGCCAGTCCCTGCTCGGTGACCGTGGTTTTCCCAGAGCCGTTCGGCCCGGCGACGATCAGCAGGCGGGGCTTCGGCTCAAACGTTGGCTCCGGCGATCGCATCGCTTCAGCCACGGGCGCTGCGTTCCTGCACGCAACGGCGTTCCCGATCGATTCTGATCGCCGCAGCAGCCTCCGCCAACCGGGCGGCGGTCCAAGCGTCGGCCTGCTTCTTTCGCTCCATCGCCGCGTCCCGCGCAGCGACCATCACGGTCTGTAATTCGTCGTCGGTCGGCTCCGTCTCCGGGGCCATCAAATCGCGGGGCATGCTCGGAAACCCATCTCAGGTAAGTCGTCAGTTTATCGACCGGGCAGGCCCGATCACAGCAGCCACCAGACGAGGCCGGCGGTGACGGCGAGCATGGCGACGGCGACCGCCGCGGCGACCAGCGGGTTGTCCTCCAGCGCCTCGCCGTGGGGGGACTCGGCGGCGATCGGGCGGATCGCCTCGCGGAACGCCGCGAAGTTGTGCCAGTGGGCGAACACGCGGGCCCGGCCGGCCGTCGTGCCGAGGAAGATCGAGGCGAGCGAACCGGCGTCCGTCGCGGTGAGCCCGGCGACCCGGCCCAGCCCCAACAGGGTTCGCAGTCCCAACCCGCGGCCGCCGCCCACGCGCAGCTCCCGGGCGGAGCGGACGTTCTCGAACGGCGCCTCCCGCAGCGGTTCGACTCCCGCAGACAAGAAGTTTCGGGGCACGTGGCAGCGTTCGAAGATCACTACCCGGCGGGCCAGGTCGATCGTGATCCGCGGCCGGTCCGCGGCCGGGAACGAGCGGTCTTCGCAGACGATCAAGCCGGACGGCTCAGGCGAGGATGTCATGCACCACGTTGCCGTGCACGTCGGTCAGGCGGAAGTCGCGGCCCTGGTAGCGGTAGGTGAGCTTCTCGTGGTCGATGCCGAGTTGGTGCAGGATCGTGGCGTTCAAATCGTGGATGTGCACCGGGTTCTCGGTGACGTTGTAGCTGAAGTCGTCCGTCTCGCCGTAGACGATTCCCGGTTTGACGCCGCCGCCGGCCAGCCAGGTCGTGAAGCAGCGGGGGTGGTGGTCGCGGCCGTAGTTCTGCCTCGTTAATTTGCCTTGGCAGTAGACGGTGCGGCCGAACTCGCCGCCCCAGACGACGAGGGTGTCGTCCAGCAGGCCGCGGCGTTTCAGGTCCGTGACGAGGGCGGCGCAGGCCTGATCGACGTCTTTGCACTGTTTGGGCAGGTCGCCGGCGACGTTGCCGTGCTGGTCCCAGCCGCGGATGAAGATCTGCGTGAACCGCACGTCCCGCTCCGCCAGCCGACGGGCCAGCAGGCAGTTGGCGGCGAAGGTGCCGGGGACGTTCACGTCCGGACCGTAGAGGTCCAGCGTCTCCTGCGTTTCGCCGGAGAGATCCATTAACTCCGGCACGCTGGCCTGCATGCGGTAGGCCATCTCGTACTGGGCGATGCGGGTGGCGATCTCCGGGTCGCCGTATTCGTCCAGCGTTTTCTGGTTCAACGCCGCCAGCCCGTCCAGCACGTCCCGCCGGGCCGCCCGGGAGACGCCGGGGGGATCGGAGAGGTACAGCACTGGATCGCCCTTGCTTCGCAGGGCCACGCCGGCGTGACGGGTCGGCAGGAATCCGCTGCCCCAGAGACGATTATAGAGCGCCTGGGCGCTTTTCCGGCCGCTCCAGGAGGAGTGTAGCACGACGAAGGTGGGCAGGTCCTCGTTCAGACTGCCCAACCCGTAGCTGGCCCACGCCCCGGTCGACGGCCGCCCCGGCAGCTGGGAGCCGGTTTGGATATAGGTGATCGCCGGGTCGTGGTTGATCGCCTCCGTCCACATGCTTTTCACCACGCACAAATCGTCCACCACGGAGGCGGTGTGCGGGAGCAGTTCGCTGACCCAGGCGCCGTGCTGTCCGTGGCGGGCGAACTTGTATTTGCTGGGCGCCAGCGGGAAGCGGGCCTGCCCGCTGGTCATGGTGGTGATTCGCTGACCGTTGCGGACGCTGTCCGGCAGGTCCTCGTCGAACAGGTCGTTGAGTTGCGGTTTATAATCCCACATGTCGAGCTGACTGGGGGCGCCGCTCATAAACAGCGAGATCACCCGCTTCGCCTTGGGGGCGAAGTGCAGCCCGCCGGCGGCCGCGTCGCGCACCGGAGCGGTCGCCCCGGAGGACTCCGCGGCGCTCAGGTCGCGCCCCAGCAGCGAGCCCAGCGCGGCGGCGCCAATCCCGGCGCCCATCCCCCCGGCCGCCCGGCCGAAGAATCGGCGCCGGGTGAGGTGGAGATCGCGTTCGAGGGCGGGATGGGCGTTCATGAGCTTCGATTTTCGTTCGTGCAGGACGTCAGGCGGGGCGGTCGGCGGGGTTTCGTCGGTAATCCCAAACGCTCACGACGGCGACGGCGTTCCGTCCGAGGGTGAACAGTACGTCGTACGGCCACGGCCGACCGAGCGGGCACCGGCGGACGGGGCCGTAACGTTCGGTCTCGTAGAAGACCGGCAGCGACTCGGGATCAGCTCCAATGTGATTGATTGCAGCGTCGAAGGCGTTCAGGAACCGCGTGGCTAACTCCGGCCCGCCGGCCCGGTGGTAATAACGGATCGCGTCGGCGAGTTCGTCATCGGCGCGGGCGAGCGAACGGACGGTCACTCGGCGGCCCCGGGCGGATCGCTCGCTCCCGACAGTTGTTCGATGAGGGCGGTCATGCGACCGCGGACCCGCTCCCAAGGTTCGCCAAGGTCAGCGCCCTCGTGAAACGCCGCCACCCGGCGGTCGAGTTCCGCCCGTTCGGCGGCGGTCGGGACCGCGGGGCCGCCGGGCCGAAAGCCGGTCAGCCGGTCCGCCAGTCCAACCCGGTCTTCGTCAGACAAGGTCGACGCCTGCCGGTACAACGCTTCCGCCGCCGGACTGAGCGGGGCGAGTTTGAGGGCTTCAGCGGCGGGCATTTGATTCGGCGGTGGAGGTCTGGAATACGGTTCGCGGAGTCTACTGCGTCACGAACGCGTCGGTGTTCATCAGCAGGCTCGCCAGCAGGGTGAAGGCGGCGTGTTCGACTGGGTCGAGGGACTCGTTCCGCTCCGTGGCGCCGACGCCGAGCAGGTCGGTCGCGGCGGCGGGGTCGGCGGCGAAGGCGGAGCGGCGGGCGGTCAGCACTCGCTTCAAGACTGCCAGTTCGTCCGCCTCCGGTGTGCGGCCGACGGTCAGGCGGAAGCCGTGCGTCAGTCGTGCTTCGTCCGTCGTGTCCCCCTCGGTCAGCAGGCGGGCGGCGAGGTGGCGGGACGCTTCGACGAACTGCACGTCGTTCATCAGCGCCAACGCTTGCAACGGGGTGTTCGTCCGGCTGCGGCGGACCACGCAGGACTCCCGGCTGGGGGCGTCGAAGGTGGACAGGCTCGGCGGGGGGCTGGTGCGTTTCCAGAACGTATAGAGGCTGCGGCGGTGCAGCGCGTCGCCGTCGTCCCGCTGGAACTTGGCGGTGTTGGAATCGGTGTAGCCGACCGCCTCCCACAGCCCGTCCGGTTGGTACGGCTTCACCCCGGGGCCGCCGAGGCGTTCAACCAACAGGCCGCTGGCGGCGAGGGCCGCGTCGCGGATCGCTTCGGCGTCCAGCCGGTAGCGGGGGCCGCGGGCCAGCAGGCGGTTGTCCGGGTCGACTTGAAGCTGCTCCGGGCCGACTTCGGCGGAGCGGCGGAAGGCGGCCGAGAGCACGATCCGGCGGTGCAGCGCCTTCACGTCCCAGCCGCTCTCGATGAACTCCGCGGCGAGCCAGTCCAGCAGCTCCGGGTGGCTGGGCCATTCGCCCTGGAAGCCGAAGTCCTCGCTGGTGCGCACCAGCCCCGTGCCGAAGTGCTGCTGCCAGAGACGGTTGACCGTCACCCGGGCCGTCAGCGGGTGGTCCGGGTCGACCAGCCAACGGGCCAGGGTCAGCCGGTTCTGCGGCGCGTCCTCCGGCAGCGGGGGGAGCACGGCGGGGGTGCCGGGGTACACGCGGTCGGTCGGGTTGTCGTACTCGCCGCGCTCCAGCACGAAGGCCGGGCGGGGTTCGTTCTCGTCCCGCATCACGAGGGTGTTGGGCACGGTCGCGTTCAACCGGCTGATCGCCGCCCGCAGGGCGTTCAACTCCGTCTCGTGAGCGGCGAACCGCTCCTCAATGCGGGGGAACACAACGGCCCGGAAGTAATCCGCGAGGGCGGCCTCCTCCTCAGGGCCGCGTTGCTCGGCGGGCTTCCCGAGGACGGCGGCGATCTCCGCGGGGAGGCGGTCGGCGGTCTCGCTCTCCGTCACCGCGGCCTCCCAGGCGGTGCGGGCGGCGGCGAGGCGGAGCGCCGGGGCGGCGGTCGTCTTGAATCCGGCGGCGTCCCAGCGGACGTGGCCGCCCTTCTGGGTGAAGGCGAGGCCGTCGATCTCGTCGCCCGGTTCGATGCCGATCTCGCTCAGCGGGACCTCCAGTCGCGTCCACTGCCGACGCTCCGGCAGCTTGCCCTTGGGCAGCCGCGAGGGAGTGTCCACCGTACCGAAATTGATGGCGTTCTTGTTGCCCCAGATCGCCCGGTGGTCCCAGCCCTCGGACTTGGTGTGCACCTGGAGCATGATCGCCCCCGGGTTGCCGCCGTACTCGACGAACACATGCACGAAAGCGGTGTCCCCCTCCCGGGCGACGACGGGGTCGGTCGCCCCGGTGAAGAAGCTCTGGCCCTGGTAGCGGGTGTTCCGCTCCCAGCCGACGGCCCCGCTTTTCACCGGGCCCTCGTCCTCGGGGTACCAGCTCCAGCCGTTCACGCCGCCATCGTCCTCGTCCCCCTCCGGCTTGGCGCCGGCGGGGAGAGCGTCGTCCACCCAGAGGAAGTCCGCCCGCTCCGCAGGGTCGAGGGGCGCCGCGGACTCCGGCGCCGGGGCGTAATCCAGCCCGGCGATGTAGGAGCGGAAGGCGTGCTCCTCCGCGGCGATCTCGCTTTGCAGCCGGCCGCGTTCGGCCGTCTGCCAGGGGGCCTCCGCCCGCACGCTGGGCGGCGGGAGCAGGGCGTTGCCGTCCATCGGCGCGTCCGCGGCGCTGCGATAGTAGGCGTAGAGGCTGTAGAACTCCTTCTGGGAGATCGGGTCGAATTTGTGATCGTGACAGGCCGCGCAGCCGACCGTCAGGCCCATGAACACGGTGCCGACGGTCTCCGTGCGGTCGACGGCGTAGCGGACGCGGTATTCCTCGTCGATGCTGCCGCCCTCGCTGGTGGTCACGTTGCAGCGGTTAAAGCCCGTGGCGATGAGCTGATCCAGCGACGGCTCCGGCAACAGGTCGCCGGCGAGCTGTTCGACGGTGAACTCGTCGAAGGGTTTGTTTTCGTTGAACGCCCGCACGACCCAGTCCCGGTAGGGCCAGATGCTGCGTTCGTTGTCCAGGTGGAGGCCGTGAGTGTCGCCGTAGCGGGCGGCGTCCAGCCAGTAGCGGGCCCGCCGCTCGCCGTAGCGGGGGGAGGCCAGCAGCCGGTCGACCAACCGCTCGTAAGCGTCCGGCCGGTCGTCGTTCAGGAAGGCGTCCACCTCCGCGGGCGTCGGCGGCAGGCCGGTGAGGGTGAAGGTCGCCCGGCGGATGAGCTGCGTCTTCGAGGCCTCCCCGTTCACCGGCAGGCCGGAGGCGGCGAGTTCTTCGTTGAGAAAGGCGTCGATCTCGTTGTGCGCTGCGGCGACCGGCTCGCTGGGCGAGGGGACCGGCGGTTTGGCGATCGGTTCGAAGGCCCAGTGGCCGGTCCATTCGGCGCCCTGCTCGATCCAGCGGCGGAGCGTGTCCACCTCCGCGGGGGTCAGCGGGTCGCCCTCGCCCTCCGGCGGCATGGGGGCGTACTCGTCCGTCACCCGGTCCAGCAGCACGCTGGCGGCCGGGTCGCCGGGGACGATCGCGTGGCCGCCGCCGTTCAACTCGACGAACGCCCCCTCGGGGGTGTCGAACCGCAGCGGGGTCGAGCGGCCGGCCTCGTCGTTGCCGTGACAGAGGTTGCACTTGTTCGACAGGATCGGCCGCACGTCGCGGTTGAAGTCGATCGGCTCCTCCGCCACGTCCGCGGCGGCCTCCAGCTCGGGGGCGGCCGGGCGGTCCGGCCCCGCGGCGAAGCCGGCGGCGGTCAAACCGGCGGCGGTCAGGCAGGCGACGGCGAACGAAGCCGCGACGGCGGAGAAACGCATACGGGAGGGACCGGGGCGGGACGGCGGGGCGGGACCACGGGCGAGCGCGGCCCAAACAGTGTACGGGACGCCCGCGACAGCGTCACCCGCCTATCGGCGCCGGCCGATCCGGCGGCAAACCGCGACGCCGGACGCTACCGTGGCGTCGCTCCCCGTCAGTCCGATCCCTCGCCCGCCCATGCTCGTTCCCGCCCTGCTCGCCCTGTTGGCCCCCGGCGCGGGCGCCCCCGCAGACGAACCTCACGCCGGCCCGCCGGAGCGGCCGAACGTGCTGATCCTGTACGCCGACGACCTCGGCTACGGCGACGTCGGGGCGACGAACCCAGATTCCAAAATCCCCACGCCGCACCTCGACCGGCTGGCCGCGGAGGGGCTGACCTTCACCGACGCCCATTCCTCCTCCGGCATCTGCACGCCCTCCCGCTACGCCCTGCTGACCGGCCGGCACCACTGGCGGGACTTTCACGGGATCGTCAATTCGTTCGGCGGATCGGTGTTCGAAGACGGCCAGCTCACGCTGGCGCGACTTCTAAAAGAAAACGGCTACCGCACGGCCTGCATCGGCAAGTGGCACCTCGGCTGGGACTGGGACGCGGTTCGCGATCCGTCGGTCAAGCCGGTGGGCGACGGCCGTCGCAAGGGGCTGCCGCCGGAGGCGTTCGGCTGGTCCCAGCCGATCCCGGGCGGTCCGCTGGCGGTGGGGTTCGATCACTACTTCGGCGACACGGTGATTAATTTCCCGCCGTACGCCTGGATCGAAGACGACCGGGTCACGCAGGCCCCCACCGTCATGAAGGACGAATCGCTCTGGCCGCCGATCAAGGAGGGCAACTGGGAGTGCCGCCCCGGGCCGATGGTCGAGGGCTGGAACCCCTACGACGTGCTGCCGACGCTCGCCGACCGCGGGGTCGCCTATCTCAAGGAGCAGGCCGATGCGGAACAGCCGTTCTTTCTGTACTTCGCCTTCCCCTCCCCGCACGCCCCGATCATCCCGAACGACGAGTTCGACGGTGCCTCGCAGGCCGGGCCGTACGGGGACTTCGTGCATCAGACCGACCACGTCGTCGGCCGGTTGTTGAAGGCGCTGGAGGAGAGCGGCGAGGCGGAGAACACGCTGGTCGTCTTCACCGCCGACAACGGCCCGGAACGCTACGCCTACGCCCGGGATCAGCAGTTCGACCACTGGTCCGCCGAACCCTTCCGCGGATTAAAACGGGACATTCACGAGGGCGGCCATCACGTGCCGTTCTTCGTCCGCCTGCCCGGGGTGACGGAGCCGGGCTCGACGACGGACGCCCTCACATCGCAGGTCGACCTGTTCGCCACCGTCGCGGAGGCGACCGGTTCCGAACTGCCGTCCGACGCCGCGGCCGCCGACGGGACCCGTTATCAGGATTCTTATTCGCTCCTGCCGGTGTTGAAGGGGGCGGAGACCTCCGGGCGGGAGGCGATCGTGCACAACACCTTCAACAACGCCTACGCCCTCCGACAGGGCGACTGGCTGCTGATCGACGCGAAGACCGGCCACCACAGCGGGGTCGATCCGAAATGGTTCGCAAAGCACGACACGCCCCGGGAGACCGGCGACGTGCACCTCTACAACCTCGCCGAGGACGTCGGCCAGCGGCACGATCTGGCGGCGGAGCGGCCGGAGAAGACGGCGGCGCTGCGGGCCGCGTTGGACGCTGCCCGGGCGCCGGTTCCGCGGGTTCTGACGCCGGCGGGCCGCTGACGTCCGCCGCCTCGGGACCGGGGGCGCCGTGCGACCATCGGGCGGCTTTGATCCGATCGGAGGTCCGTTAGACTGCCCGATCCGGGCCGCGCCCGGTCCCGCTTCCTTCCCGCATTGCCCGTCCGCCCATGCTCGCCCCCGCGGTTTTATTGGTCCTCGCCCCGCTCACGTCCGCGGCGCCCGCCGACGCACTCGGCGGACCGGACGCCAAACCCCATTGGATCTGGGCCGACGGTGAGGCGACCTCCGGCCAGACGGTGCGGTTGCGCAAAGCGTTCCCCGGCGGGCCGCGGCCGAAGTCGGCCACGCTGACCGTCGCCTCCGACAACCAGGCGGTCGTCTGGCTGGACGGGACGAAGGTGCTCAGCAGCCGGTCGTGGTCCGAACCGAGCCGGGCGGACGTGACGGCGCTGGGGGGCGGTCGCTCCAAGGTGTTGTCGGTCGAGGCGAAGAACGAGGACGGCGCCGCCGCCGTGCTGGTCGTGCTCGATCTGGAATACAACGACGGCAGCAAAAAGCGGCTGGTCAGCGACTCATCCTGGAAGGTCGCCCCCGAGGGCGTGACCGGCGCCGGCTGGACGACGCCGGGCTTCGTCGGCGCTGAGAGTTGGGCGAACGCCAAGGACCTCGGCGCCCTGGGCGTGCAGCCTTGGGGCAACGTGCTGGAGAAGGCCCCGTCCGCCCCCGGCGCCACCCCGGCCGACGAGATCGAGTTGGCCGACGGCTACGAGATCGAACTGCTGTACTCGGTGCCCAAAGAGCAGCAGGGCTCCTGGGTCAGCATGACCGTCGACCCCAAGGGCCGGCTGATCGTCTCCGACCAGTACGGCAAGCTGTACCGCGTCACCCCGCCGCCGGTGGGCGAGCCGGACGGGGCGATCGACGTGCACCCGATGGAGGTCGACACCGGCATGGCCCACGGCCTGCTGTGCGCGTTCGATTCGCTGTACGTGATGGTCAACGACGGCGCCAACTCCGGCCTGTACCGGGCCAAGGACACGGACGGCGACGACCACTACGACACCGTCGAAAAGCTTCAGTCCCTCAACGGCCGCGGGGAGCACGGTCCGCACGCCATGCGGGAGGGCGCCGACGGCCGGTTGTGGGTGATCGTCGGCAACGAGACCAAGTTGCCGGAGGGCTACAACGAGGAGGAATCCGCCGTCAAAAACTTCGCCGAGGACCTGCTCCTCCCCCGCAACCCGGACGGCAACGGCCACGCCACCGGCCGACTGGCCCCGGGCGGGTGGATCGGCAGCTGCAAGCCGGACGGGACTGACTGGCGGATTCACGCCGCCGGCTTCCGCAACCCCTACGACATGGCCTTCAACGCCGCCGGCGAACTGTTCGCCTTCGACGCGGACATGGAATGGGACACCGGCACCCCCTGGTACCGGCCGACGCGGCTGAACCACGTCGTCCGCGGGGCGGAGTTCGGCTGGCGCTACGGCACCGGCAAATGGCCGGACTACTACGCCGACAGCGTCGGCAGCGTGGTGGACCTCGGTCTCGGCAGCCCGACCGGCGTCGAGTTCGCCCGCGGCACGAACTTCCCCAACCCGGAGGCCCTGTTCCTCGCCGACTGGACCCACGGGCGGGTGTTCGAGGTGACGATGAAGCCGGTCGGCGCCACCTACGCGGCGACCTTCCGCACCTTCCTCTCCGGCCGCCCGCTGCCGGTGACGGACCTGACGGCGAACCCGCACGACGGCGCCCTCTACATGACGACCGGCGGCCGGCGGACGCAGTCCGGGCTGTACCGTATCCGCTACGTCGGCGACGCCGCCCCGACGGAGCCGCAGGAGGACGCCGTCGCCGCGGTCGCCCGCAAGACCCGGCACATGCTGGAACGCGGCCACACCGGGGAGCCGGTCGCGCTGGACGCCCTCTGGCCGCACCTCGGCTCCCGGGACCGCGCGATTCGCTACGCCGCCCGGGTGGCGCTCGAACGGCACGACGTCGCCGAGTGGAAGGACGAGTTCGCCCATGAGACCCGCCCCAACGCGGTGATTCAGGCCGCCGTCGCCCTCGCCCGCACCGGCGAGCAGGCGGACCGCAGCCTGCTGCTCGACAAGCTGAACGCCCTGAACTTCGGCCGCCTGACCACGGAGCAGACCCTCGACGCGATGCGGGCCTACCAGTTGGCCTTCATCCGCCTCGGCGGACACCCCGACGACGAGCGGGCCGAGGCGCTGGCCAAGAAGCTCGTCGCCCTCACCCCCAGCCCGGAGGAGCGGGTCAACCGGGAGGCCGTGCGGCTGCTGACCTACCTCGCCTCCCACGACCCGATTCCGCCCAGCGCCCGCGGCGTCGTGGCCCTGGCGATGGACCGGCTGCGGAACGTCTCCACGCAGGCCGACCAGATGTTCTACCCCTTCATGCTGCGGAACCTCACCGGCCAGAGCGCCCTGTGGACCGGGGACCAGTACGAAACCTTCTTCGGCTGGCTGAACCTCGCCGAGACGAAGTACCGCGGCGGGAATAGCTTTAAGAAGTTCGTGGCCCAGATCCGCAAGGACGCCGTCGACAAGCTGCCCGAGGGGGCGAAGACGAAGCTGGCCGACGTGATCGACGCCCCGGCCCCGCCGGCGGACGTGGTCGAGGCGACCACCCGGCAGTTCGTGGCGAACTGGCAGATGCCGGACTTCGGCGACCCCAACGCCCAGATGGACGGCCGCGACCTGGAGGCCGGCCGCAGGGCCTATCAGGCGGCGAAGTGCGCCCAGTGCCACCGCTTCGACGGCGAGGGCGGCTCCACCGGACCGGACCTCACCGGCGTCGGCGGCCGCTTCGACGCCCGTTACCTGCTCGAAGCGATTCTGGAGCCCAGCAAGGTCGTCTCCGACCAGTACAAGGCGGAGCTGATCCTCACCGAGGAGGGCCAGGTCTATAACGGCCGCGTGACCGCCGAGGAGGACGGCTACGTCACCGTCCGCACCGACCCGTTCGGCGGGGCGACGGTGGACGTGCCGACTGATTCGATCCTCGAGCGGGTTCCCTCGGAGACCTCCGAGATGCCCAACGAATTGGTCAGCACGCTGGAGAAAAGCGAGATCCTCGACCTGATCGCCTACCTCCGCGAGGGCTCCCCGGCGACCACCAGCGCCGGGGCGACCGGCGACGGGGCCAACGGCGAGGGCCCGGTCAAAGCCGGCCCGACGCGGTAGCCCCGCCGTCGGCGGCCCCTTCGCCGAGTCTCAGCGGCCCGAACGCCCCCGGCGTTCGGGCCGTATTGCGTAGGGGCCGCCCCGGGCGGACGCAGCGGGCGGCGGCGGCGCTGATGCCCGGCGGCGTCCCGGCTAGGATCTCCCCCGCTCGCTCCTTCCCGTTCCCGAACGCTAACCCCCCCGTTCCGTGCCGGACGACTCCGCCCCCCGCCGCCCGCTGTTTCAGTCCGACGAGGACGCGACGCTCTCCCCGGAGGAAGTGAGCCTGCTGGAGGCCGGCTACGAGGCCGCCGTCGACGCCGTCCGCCGCAACGTCACCTCGGCGGGCTTTAGCGCCTGCTCCCTGAACGACAACACCGTCTACGGGACCGACGTGAACTACCGCAGCGTCTGGGCCCGGGACGGGGCGAAGACGATCTGCTGGACGCTGGATCTGGTGGACGAGGAGATCGACCTCTGCCAGCGGGCCACCCTGGAAACGCTGCTGGGCCACACCGCCGAGAACGGCCACGTGCCCTGCAACGTGACGATCGACGACGGCCGGCCGGAGTTCACCGGGGTCGGCGGGATCGCCTCCATCGACGCCGGGCTGTGGGTCGTGATCGCCCTGCGGGCCTACTGCAAGGCCCGGAACGACTGGTCGCTGGCGGAGAAGCACCGCGAGCGGCTGGAGACGATGATGGCCTGGCTCGCCGCCCAGGACAGCAACGGCGACGGCCTGCTGGAGATCCCCGAAGCCGGCGACTGGACCGACCTGTTCGCCCGCAACTACCACGTGCTCTACGACGAGGTGCTGTGGTTCCGCTGCCTGGGCTGCTACGCCGACATTCTGGAACAATTCGGCGACGACGACGGGGCCGCGCGATACCGCTCCTGGAGCAAGCGGGTCGGCCGGCTGATCCTCAAGAATTTCTGGCCCAGCACCTCCCGGGCGGAACCCCCGGAGGACCCCAACCCGCTGCACAACGTCCCGCTGCCCAGTTTCGCCGACGCCCAGTTCGCCCTCGGCGACGCCCGCTACCTCGTCGCGGAGGTCAGCCCGTTCGCGTTCAGCTGGCGCTGCGACGTGTACGCCAACCTGCTGGCCTTCATCACCGGACTGGTCGACAAGGACCGGGCGTTGATGACCTTCCGCTTCCTGTGGGGCGTGGGCGTCTCCGACCCCTGGCCGGTGGAGAACCTCTACCCCGTCGTGCAGAGCGGCGACCGGGAGTGGAAGGACTACTTCACCGTCAACCTGCTCAACCTCCCGCACCACTACCACAACGGCGGGATCTGGCCGTTCGTCGGCGGGCTGTGGGTCCGCTACGTTCACAAACTCGGCATGAAGGACCTCGCCAAGCGGGAACTCGTCAAACTGGCCGAGTGCTGCAAGCTGGGCGTGGGCCGGGAGTGGGAGTTCAACGAGTGGCACCACGGTCAAACCGGCCGGCCGATGGGCAAGGCCTATCAGGCCTGGAGCGCCGCCAGCTTCGTGAAGGCCTGCCACTCGCTGCACGTCGACCCGGAGCACGCGACGCTCACGTAAGGGAAACAGAGGGGAAAGGGGCGAGGCGGAAGGCGGAAGGCCTTCAACCGGGGACGGTTAAGGTTGCAGGGTGAAAGAGCCGTCGGCGCCGACGCGGCGCCGTCAACCTGCAACGTTTCACCTTCACCCCAAGCCCGTCCCCGTCGCTCTCGCCTGACGCCTTTCTCCTCGCCCCTTCATGCTCAACGATCACGTCCTCTGGTATGTCGTCGTCGGGCTGCTGACGGCGTCGATGGGCCTGCTGGCCCCGTTGTTGAAGCGGCCGTGGATCTCCGCCCCGCAACTGCACATGCTCGCGGGGCTGGGGATCGGCCCGTTGGGGTTGGGGCTGATTTCGCTGAACTGGGTCCGCGACGCGGGCCTGCTGGAGGTCCTCAGCGAACTGGCGGTAATCGTCTCGCTATACGCGGCAGGGATGAAGATGCGGCTGCCGATCCGCGACCGCCGCTGGATCACCCCGGCCGTGCTGGCCTCGCTGACGATGATCGCCACCGTCGCGCTGGTCGCCGGAGCCGGCTACGCGATGCTCGGTCTGCCGCTGCCCGCGGCGCTGCTGCTGGCCGCCGTGCTGGCCCCCACCGACCCGGTGCTGGCCGACGAGGTGCAGGTCGAACACCCCTGCGACGACGACCGCCTCCGCCGGGCCCTCACCGGGGAGGCCGGCTTCAACGACGGCACCGCCTTCCCCTTCGTCCTGCTGGCGGTCGGCCTGATCGGGCGGCTGATCGATCAGGACCTGCACCCGCTGGGCGAGGGCCTGTGGCGCTGGCTGCTCGTCGACTGCGTGTGGAAGATCGCCGGCGGACTGGCCTTCGGCACCCTCGCCGGGCGGGCGTTCGGCTGGCTGATCCTGTACTGCCGCAAACGGCTGGAGCCCGGCGCCGGGGCCGAGGAGTTGCTCACCCTCGGTCTGATCGGGCTGACCTACGGGCTGGCGTTGCTGATCGACACCTACGCCTTCCTGGCCGTCTTCGCCGGCGCCGTCGCCCTGCGGGGGCTGGAGATTCAGGAACCTCACGCCGCCGAGTGCGACCCCGCCGAGGCCGTGCTGGACGACTGCGGCACGGAGCCCGGCCCCCCCGCGGACGGCGCGTCGAACGGGAACGCCGGGTGCGAAGCGGTTCTCTCCGAGACGGAGGAGTCCGACGACGCCCCCGCGGCGTGGGAGCTCGCCCAGGAGCAGACCCGCGTGGCGGACGCGCTGGAACGGATGGTGCAGCTCTTTTTGGCGGTGGTGATTGGCCTGCTGCTCTCGCCGGCCCGGGTGGGGAACGTGCGGGCTTGGCTGTTCGCCGCGGTGGTGCTGTTCGTCGCCCGGCCGCTGGCCCTCTACGCGACCACTTGGTTCTGCGACCTCACCGGCCCGCAGCGGCGGCTGACGGCCTGGTTCGGCATCCGGGGAATCGGCACGATTTACTACCTGTCGCACGCCTTCGGGTTGGGCGTCGGGGAGGCGATGCCGGAGTTCTCCGCCGGGCTGGCCGACTGCGCGATCCTCACGATCGCCGCCAGCGTGCTGCTGCACGGTTTCACGGTGACGCCCCTGATGAACCGCTACGCCGAACGATACGCCGATCCTCCGACGGCCCCGGCGGATCGGCCCTCGGGCGGCAAGGTGTGAACCCTCGCCCCCTCTGCCTCACCGGCCCCGCCGACGAGCCCCCCCCGGCAGATGGGGATCGTCCCCTATGGGCCGCCACGGGGAGCCGATAGGTTCGGGTGGTCTTCTCCCCGAAAGAGCCTTCCCCCCGATGGCCGCCAGCGCGCCCAAGCGCATTTTAATGATTTCCACCCACGGCTACGTCGCCGCGGAGCCCGAATTCGGCAAACCGGACACCGGCGGGCAAGTCGTTTACGTGCTTGAATTGTCCAAGCAACTCGCCCGGATGGGTTATCACGTCGATATCGCCACCCGCCGCTTCGAGGATCAGCCGGCGCTCGAAGAGGTGGACGAGCGCGTCCACGTGCTGCGATTCCCCTGCGGCGGAAACGACTTCATTCCGAAGGAAGTTCTTTGCAACCATATCCCCGAATGGGTGCAGAACGCCGCCTCCCACTTTAAGGAGCAGGGGCTGAGCTACCAGTTCATTAACTCTCATTACTGGGACGCCGGGCTCGCCGGACAGGCCCTGAGCAACCGGCTCGCCGTGCCGCACCTGTTCACGCCGCACAGCATCGGCGCCTGGAAACAGTCGCAGATGGACGGCGATCCGGCGGAGTTGGAAAAGAAGTACAACTTCACCCATCGGATTCGCGAAGAAAAAACCGTCTTCGACGAGTGCGACGTCGTCGTCGCCACCACCGGTCAGCAATACGACCTGATTACCGGCCCGAATTACGACACTCCGCCGGACAAGGTCGCCGTGATCCCTCCCGGTTACGACGACACCCGTTTCTTCCCCGTCTCCCAGGCCACCCGGCACGCGTTGAAGGAAGAGTTCGACGCCGCCGGTCCCACCGTGATGGCGCTCGGCCGGCTGGCCCGGAACAAGGGATACGACCTGCTGCTCCGGGCGATGCCCGTGGTCTTCGACCGGGTCAAGGACGCCAAACTGATCCTCGCCGTCGGCTCCGACGAGTTGAACGAGCAGGAAAAAGAGCTGCAAGCCGAACTGGAGGAGATCGCCGCGGACCTCGGCATTGAGGATCGGGTCGAGTTCCGCGGCTACGTGCCGGACGACCAGCTCGCGGATTATTACCGCATCGCGGACGTGTTCGCCCTCTGCAGCCGGTACGAACCGTTCGGCATGACCGCCGTCGAGGCGATGGCCGTCGGCACGCCGACCGTCGTCACCACCGAGGGCGGTCTTTGGCCGCTGTTGGTCTGGGGGCTTGAAGCCCTCTACGCCGACCCCTTCGATCCCGACGCCTACGGACACGCGATTGCCCAGATCCTCACCCACCAACGGGTCAGCGATCAATTGGCGAAGTACGGGTCGCAAAAGGCCCGGGCGAAGTTCACCTGGACCGGCGTCGCCCAGCAGGTCTTAAACCTGCTGGATCAAGTCGATCATCCGTCGGAACACGAGACCGCCGCGACCGTGGGGCTGGGCAAACACGCCGCCGCCGCTCCGCCGCTGCTCGCGACGGAGACGAGCGCCGGCGACGGGCCGGGGGCGTCCCCCGCCGGCGCCGCCATGCCGGCGGAACCGGTGCTGGAGGCGATGGCTTGAGCCCCGGCCCGACCTCGGACGTCGCCCCGACCTCCGGCGCCGCCCCCGCCCCCTCCCGCGCCGACGCGCCCCGGTTCGATTGGCTGCTGATCTCCGACGTGGACGGCACCCTGCTGGGGCCGGACCACGCCGATGCGGACAGCGCCGACGCCGCCGGCCTCCGCGACTTCGCGGCGTTTTACGAGGAACGCCGCGAACGCGGGGAGTTGGGGCTGGTCCTCAGCAGCGGGCGGTTCGCCGCCAGCGTGCTGGAGAGCGTCGCCGCCACCGAGCTGCCCACGCCCGACGCCGTCATCGGCGGCGTCGGCACGGAGATCTTTGTCCGGGATCACATGGGCGAGTTCCCCGAACCGCTGGCCGACTGGCCGGCGACGTTCGAGAACTGGGACGCCGAGGCCGTCCGCTACGCCCTCGCCACGGTCCCGCGGCTGATCGTCCAGCCGGAGAAGTTCCAGTCGGACTATAAAGCCAGCTACTACCTGCCCCGCGCCAAACCGGGGGAGTTGGAGACGATCGAGCGCCGCATCAAGGACGCCGGAGTGGCGGCCCGGATCGTGTACAGCTCGAAGCGGGACCTCGACGTGCTGCCGGTCGCGGCGGACAAGGGGAACGCGGCGGTGTTCCTGTCGGAGTGGTTCGGCGTGCCGCCGGCGCGGGTGGTCGTCGCCGGGGACAGCGGCAACGACGCCGCGATGTTCCGCGGGGACTTCCGCGGGATCGCCGTCGCCAATGCCCTGCCGGAACTGCTGGCCCACGAGCACCCGCACCTCCACAAAGCGACCGGCGTCGCCGCCGCCGGCGTGCGGGAGGGGCTGGACCATTGGACGGCCGCCCCGGCGTAGCCGCGCGGCGACGGAGCCGGACGGAGACGGGGGCGTCGGCCGTCCCCGTTCAAGGTTCGGCCCTCCGTTTACCGTGCGGCGTGGGCGCGAGCCGAGGGCGTTTGGCATCCGACGATCGCGGGCGCCTCATGAACGAGGGCGTCGTTCGTCAGGGCGTCCACCATGAAGAGCGCGAAGTCCACGCGACGGGTCAGGTTGCTCTTCAGGGCGGGATCGCCGACGTGCCGGCTCCAGACGGGGAGCCCCTGGCTCTCGCCTTCCTCAAGATCGCTCCCGCGGACCACCGTCCACCGCGTGTCGCTTTCGAACACCCGCCGGCACGCTTCGACCTGGTCGTCGAGCTCCGCCAGGCGAAAGAGCCTCGCCAACCCTCCGAACACCTTCAAAAACGCCTTCAGCTTCCACGTGTAGACGTCCTTGCCGTCCCACGGGATGTGCCAGCCGCAGGAAAAGACGAGGCGGGCGTCCGGCTCCGCGAAGTCCAATACCGCCTGCGCCGTGCCGGACGAGTACTGTTGGACGCCCCAGGGGACCAGCACCGTCAACACGCCGTCGCACCCCGAGACCGCCTGCCGGATCACGTCGCGGTCGTTGGTCGGGCCGGGGACGACGGCGATTCGCCCGTGGAACTCGTCGAGCTTGCTCACGCTCTGCTCGCGGCAGACGCCGACGACTTCGTAGCCGCGGTCCAGCGCGTGTCGCACCATGTAGCGTCCGAGCTTCCCGGACGCGCCGACGACGCAAACCTTTTTCATAATCTCCAGCGGTTGAAGCGCCCCACGCCCCGCGGCCCGATAGCCTGCCGCCCGCGGAAGCAGACCTTCAACCGGCGACCTCGTCAACTCGCGGGCGTCGACGACCCGCGGCCCGCGCGACCTGCACGCGGCCCCGCCCTGCCCCGTCAGCGGGCTTCCGCCCCGTCAACCGGCCTCCGGGCTGCCGGCTGGCGCCGGTCGGTTCGCTGCCGGCGGTTCTCGCGGCACGCTCGGTTCCCGCGACGCGAAGAACCGCCCGATCGCCTCGTCGCCGACCTCCTCCGCGGCGGCTTCGCCTTTCTCGAACAGGGCCTCCAGCTTATCGGCGGCGTCGAGCGTCCAAGTGTCGTCCGGCAGGTCGAAGTTCACGCCCATCAGGCGGTCGCCGAGGAAGAACTCCGCCGGCAATTCCGTGCCCTGCTGCATGCTGTGGCCCATCACGTCGGCGATGTGCCGGGCCCAGTACAGGCTGCCGGCGTCCGCCCCCGGCGGGCTGAGGGAGTACGTCGCCCGACCGGTGCCGACGGAGAGCACCTCGATCCCGGTCACGTCCACGGCCTTTTCGAAGTCGGACCGGCGGTCGTGCTCGGCGTCCTCCAGCCCCGCGGCACCGCTGGTGAGGGCGACGGCCTCCGCCACGGCCAGCACCGTCGGGTTGTTCGCCCACACGCCGCCGTCGCAGTAGGCCTCGCCGTCGATCACCTTGTGCGGGAAGTAGGTCGGGGCGGCGGTCGCGGCGACCAGCAGGTCCACGATCCTGAGATCCCGCTGACAGCCCCGCCCGCCGGGCAGGTGGCCGGTGCGGAACAGGTGGATGCGGCCCTTCGACAGGTTCACGGCCGGCACGATCAGCCGGACGCCCTCCAGTTCGCCCAGCGTAAGGTCGCCGAAGGCGGTCACGAAGGCGTCGGTGAGGTGAAACGGGCAGTAGCGGGCCCGGAACATCTCGTCCATCGGCAGGCCGGCCTTCCGCTGGAAGATCCAGTTCGCCAGCGGATACAGCGGCCGCACGCTGGTGCGGGGGCGGAAGGGCTCGCGGGGGTGGAAGATCTCCGGCCCCTGCTCCCGGTAAAACTGCACGAGCCGCTCCGCCGACAGGCCCGAGGCCAGCCCGCAGGCGAGGATGCCCCCGGTGCTGGCGCCGGCGAGCAGATCGAAGTGGGCCGCCAGCGGTCGGCCGGTCGCCGGGAGGACGCGGCGCTCCAGCGCGGCGAGGAACCCGGCGCCGAACGCCCCCCGCAGGCCGCCGCCGTCGAGGGAGAGGATGCGGAACATCGGCGTCGGCGCGGCTCGGAACGACGGGCGGAACAGGTCTGAGGAGGCTCGTCCGTCCCGCGTTATAGCGGCGGGGCGCCGTCACGACCGCCGCGGCGGACCGCGGGTCGGCCGCCTGCGTCGGAAGGGACTCGCGTTCGGGGTGTCGCGGGGCCGGGCGAGCGGCATGATGGGGGAAACCCGCCCGTCCGGCCGGGAGCGTCCGCGCCGCCCGCTCCGTCCCGTCGTCCGTTCGCTGCCTTCGTCCGTCGATGTTCGACCCGCCGTTCCCCCCGGACCGCACCCCGCCCCACCGGCTGCGGTGCGACGTCGCCGTGCTGGGGGCCGGGTTCGGCGGGAGCCTGATCGCCTGCTGTCTGCGGGCGTGCGGCCGCAGCGTGGCGCTGATCGACCCCGGCCGACTGCCGCGATTTAGTCTGGGCGAAACGCTCACCCCGCACGCCGCCGCCCTGCTGACGACCCTCGCGGAGCGGTTCCGGCTGAATTGGCTCCCCCCGCTGCTGGACCCCGCGGAGGGGGACCGCGGCGGGCCGGGGGTGCGGTCCGGCCGCTGTCGCGGCGCCGTCTGGGCGCCGGTCGGAAAGGCCGGGGAGCCGCCCGGCGACCCGCTGACGGTGCCCGCCGCCGGTCCGCGGGGGGCCCTCTGGCACCGGGGGGACGTGGACGCGTTCGCCGCTGCCCGGGCCGTCGCCGCGGACGTCGTGTTCTTCGACCGCACCCGGCTGCGACAGGCCGCACGCCGCTCCGGGGGCGGCTACCTGCTGAGCGGAACGCGGGACGAACGGGCCGTCCCGCCGGCCGGCGCCGGGGGGAATCCGGCCAGCCCGGTGGAGGTCGAGGCGGACTTCCTGATCGACGCCGGCCCCCCCGGCGGGATGCCGCGGGCCGAGGGCGACGCCGGCCTCGCCGGCCTGCTGGGGTTGCCGGACGAGGTCGCCTCCCTCGCCAGCAACACGCGGCTGACGTTCGCCCACCTCAGCGAACTCGACCCGCCGAACCTGCCGATCGTCGGCCAGAGCGACCCCGCAGACGGGGCGGTCGTGCATCACGTCTTCGCCGACGGCTGGTACCGCGAACTGCGGTTCGCCGACGGCACCGCCAGCGTGGCCCGGTCCGGCCTGTGCGAATCCGCCCCGGCGACCGGCGCCGGGAGCAACGGCGGCGGGGGGAACGGCGCCGACGGGGATCCGTTCCGGTTGAACGGCTGGGGCAGGTTGCGGGAGCGGCACGGGCGATCCCGCCACGCGGCGCCCGGGACGGGGCCGATCTCGACCGGGCGGTTCCAGCGCCGGACCGGCCGCGTGGCCGGGGCCGACTACGCCCTGCTGCCCGCCGCCGCGGCGGCGATCGACCCGCTGCACGACCCGGACCTCGCCCACACCGCCGCCGCCGTGCTGCGGCTGGGGAGCCTGCTGGAATCGCATTGGGGCCGCCCGTCGCTGACCGCGGAGCTGGACCGCTACGCCGCGACCCTCGACCGGGAGCTGACCCGGATCGACGGCCTGGCGGCACCGGCCTACGCGGCGCTGGGCGATTGGGAGACGTTCCGCCTGGCCGTCCAACTGCACGACGCTGCAGCCGCCGGGGCGGAGGCCGCCGGGCTCGTGCCGGAGGAGGACGGCGGAGAGTTCCTGATGGCCGAAGACCTCGACTTCACCGCCGCGGCGAGCGACTTCGCGGCCGGCGTGGGCCGGCTGAGTGCCGCCGAACTCGCCGCCGGCCTGCGGGCCCGCCTGCCGCACGCCGGCGACCGGTTCGTCACGTCAGCCTGACGGCCGGAGGCTGTTTCAGAACCTCGGGAAGAACCAACCCGAAGCGTCAGCAAGGGCCTTTCGCTCCCGCGGACGCGAGCGATGCCCGCGTCCCTCGCTGACGCTTCGGGTTGGTGATCCGGCCGTTCGGCGCCGAGGGACGGGACGACGCGGGGTCACGGGGGCCCCTACACTGTCGGCATGTTCGCCCGCCTGATTCTCACCGCCGGTTGTTCCCTCCTGCTCGGGGCCGTGCACCCCCAGCACGTCACGCTGGCGGAGGCGGAGTGGAACCCGGACAGCCGCTCCCTCGAAGTCGCCCTGCGGATCACGCCGGCCCAGTTGGAGGAGGTCGTCGAACGGCACGCCGGGCGGGCGGTCGATCTGGACGCGGAGAGTTCCGACGCCGCCGTCGCCGCCTGGCTGCGGAGCGCCTTTGTCGTCGTCCCGCCGGACCCGGACCCCGCCGACGACGAGGCGCCTGCCCCGGCCAAGTTGAAGTACGTGGGGAAAGAGGTGGGGATCAGCGTCGGCTGGGTTTACTTCGAGGTCCCGCTGCCCGGCGGCTGGGAGGGCGTGACGATTGCGGACCGGGTGCGGCTGGACGTCGAACCGGAGCAGCACAACACGCTGGTGTTCTCCGTGACCCGGCCCGCCCCGAAGGTAGCCGGCCCCGACGGGACGCCGCGGACGGAACGAGCCAGCTACACGTTCGACCGCCGCACGCCGGCCCACACGCTGCGGGCGGCGGACCTGAAGCCGCTCAAGAAGTCAGCGACCGATGCGGCCGCCCCTCCCGCTTCGCGGAGATGAACCCGGCGCCGAAGCCCAGCGCCAACCCGGAGAAGTGGGCCACGTTGGCGACGGCGATGATGCTGCCCGACAGGCAGAGCACCAGGAACGCCAGCATGAAGAAGGTCGAGTTGGTCGACAGCGTGGTCAGCGGCCGCCCGCCGCGTTTCCGGCCGACCTCGAAGCCGAACAGCGCCACGGCGACCCCGCTGAAGCCGCCGAAGCGGGGGCTCTCCTGGAAGTCGAACAGTCCGAGCACGGGCAGGCCGAACCGCATGTCGGCGTAGTACTCCGCGACGTTCGACAGCCCCGCGACCGCCAGCACCCCGAGCAGGAACCGCCACCAGCCGAAGCGGCCCTCCAAGATCGCCCCGAGGCCGACCAGCCAGCTCATGTTGAAGGCGAGGTGAATCGGGTTGGCGTGCAGCAGCGCCGGGGTGAACGGCCGCCAAAGCTCCCCCCGGGCCAGCGTTTCGCCGAGGGTGTCGAACTCGATCCGCACCCACCCCTGGCGGAGGGGCACGACGCTGTTCTCCGTGATCCAGAGCCAGTGGATCAGCGGTTCCTGCCGGCTCCACAGGCTCCACGGGTCGTCCGTCCCGCCCCAGCCGAACGCGGCGACCAGGCAGCAGACGGCGATCAGCCCTGCGCAGACCGGCGCCCGCTTCCACAGCGGGGCGCCGCTCGCGGCGTCGCGGAACGTGTCCCGGCCGCGGCGGAAGCGTTTGGCGGCGGCCTTGCGCTCCTTCTCCGCGGCGGCCCGCAGACGGTCGGCCTCGGCGGAGGCGGCGACGAAGCGGTCCGCGTCCGGGTCGTCGAGGAACGCGGCGAGCGTCCGCTGGGCCGTTTCGAGGTCGTCCTCTTCCACCACCCACACGGCGGCGTCCCCGGCGCCGGGACCGACCGATTCGTCGGGGCGAAACTGGGCGGGCACGCCGGAGGCGACGAGCACGTCCGTCAGCCGGGCGGCGCGGTCCGGCGGGAGTTCGACAAGCAGACGCAACGAGACGGCGGGTGCGGGGGGCGAAACGGGACGGAGGAGTCGCCCCACTGTACCCGCGACCGCTTCGGCCCGCCCGGCCGCCCCGGTTGGCTCCGCGACGACCCGGGGCGGACGCGGGCCGGAACCAACGCGGCCCGGGACGAGAACTGAAGGGGTTCGGGAGCGAATCGGGCTTCGTCGGAAGAATCGGCAAAGTCGGCTCATGCGGCGCGGACGAACGGCCGATACCGGGTGTGCGGGCGGTTCGCGCCCCCACCACTCCCGATCCTTCCGGCCCGTCAGTTCGGGCGCCGACGATCGGACGACTTCGAGGACGAGCGAAAGTCCCCCATGCCGCCCGCGACCCCCAACGATCCCGCCGCCGTCCCCCACGCCAGCGGCCATGTCGAACACCCGCCGATCTCCGCCGCCGCCCGGGCCGCCGCCCCGCCGCACCCGCCGCGGCCGGTGACCGTGCCGCCCGCCTCCGTGTCCGGCAAGCCGGCGTCGAGCTCCCCGGCGTTCAGCCGTCCCTCCGGGGCGGTGACCTCCCTGCCGGCGAACAGCCCGCAGTCCTCCTACTTCACCGGCCCGGCGGTCGCCGCCGTCACCGCCGGTCGCGGAGCGGTGGTCAGCGGCTCGCCCTACAGCCCGCAGGGCTCCGGCCAGCCGACCGCTTCGCACGGCGAGCGGGTGGAGCACCCCCCGGTGGTGCCGTTCGCCCGTCCGGCCGCCCCGGCGCCGCAGCCGGCCCGGCCCGCCGCTCCGACGCAGGCCGCCCGCCCGACCGGCCCGGCGACGATCCCGGCGGAGCACCGCTTCGCCTCCCAGCCCCACCCCGCCGCCCCGGCCGGTCCGCGGGAGGAATACGCCCAGATCGCCGGGAGCATCGGCCCGACCCGGGAGGTGCCGACCCCGGAACTCTCCCCGGCCGACGCCGCCGCCAACCGCGTGCTGGACACGCTGATGAAGCTCGGCCACCGGGTGCGAGGCGTGCTCGACGCCCGGTTCGCCGGGATGAAGATGACCGACGCCCGCTACATGGCCCTGCGGGTCGTGCAGGACAGCGCCCCGGAAGGGTGCACCCAGGCGAAGCTCGCCGCCGCCCTGGGCCAGTGCGAGAGCAGCGTGAGCACGTTGGTGGAGCGGATGCGGACCGGCAAGCTGGTCTACCGCCTGCACCCCAAGAGCGACCGCCGCAAGCGGGTCCTGCTGCTGACCGACCAGGGCCGCGAGGCCTTGGAACAGGCCGAGGCCGCCCGGGCCGAAGCCGCCAAGGAACTGTGCGTCGCCCTCTCCCACGAGGAGCGGGACGGGCTGTGCGAAGCCCTCAGCCGCCTGCTGGAAGGCGTGCAGCAGACCGACGCCGACGCCGGCCGACGCCGCAAAGTCGCCTGACGGACGCTTTTTGACTCAATCCTGAGAGTCCCCGGGGATCAACCGACTCCCGGGGACTCTTTCGCTGCCCGCCTCCGCCTCGCCCGCCGATGACCTACCGCCGTGACCGCCGCCGGTTTGCGTGCCCCCCGGGCGCCCCCGCCGTGAGGCCCCCGTTCCGGGGCCGGCGGGCCTGCGGGTTCGCCCTGCTGGCGGCGACGGTTTGTCTGCCGATCGGCTGCGGCAAGGCGTTCTGGCGTCAGAACGCCGACGCCGAGGCCTACGGGCTGGCCTGGGAGAAGAGCCAGGACCCCCGCTGGGCCCCGCCGCGGCTGGACATTATCCCGGACCCCCGCAGCCGGTTCTTCGACCCGAATCACCCGGACTGCGAGCCGGTTCCGCCGGACGACCCCGCGGCGAACCGGTTCATGGACCGGATGGGCGATTTCGGCCGGATCAAGGGGGACGACGACTGGCACGAGACGTACGGCTACACGCCGTTCATCGAAAACCCGCTGTGGTTGGAGCGGTTCGGCCTGACGCGGGCCGGGCTGAACGCCGCGTGGGCCGCCCACCACGGCGACGCCGACGCCGAGGGCGGCGTGCGGCAGGCCGGCTTTCAGACCGGGCTGATCGATCCCGAGGAGACCGCCCCGCTGCGGCGTCCGGTCCCGCCGGACGAGGCCGGGCGGGGACCGGAGCGGTTCCGCGCCGGGGACGTGGACGCCACCGTCGTGCCGGACGAGGGCGAATTTGCCGGACTGGAGCCGACCGAGGACGTCGGCGGGTCCGATTTGGACTCCGGCAACCCGTTCCTGCCGGCGGTGCACAACCTCACCCTGCCGGGGGCGATCGAGCTGGCGTACATCCACAACCGGGAGTACCAGACGATCCTGGAGGACGTCTATCTGGCGGCGCTGGCCCTGTCGTTCGAGCGGTTCCGCTTCGACGTGCGGTTCCTGGGGCTGGGCGGGAACCCGCCGGGCGTGAACTTCCAGGACGAATACCTGCGGCGGCCGCTGGCGGACACCAGCACCGTCACCTCGAACTTCGGGATCTCCCGGCTGCTGCCCGCCGGCGGACAGTGGGCGATCGAACTGACGAACAACACGCTGTACGTGTTCGGCGGCGGGGCGGACAGCGCCAGCGCCAGCCTGATCAGCTACTCGCTGGTCCAGCCGCTGCTCCGCGGCGCCGGGCGGAAGGTCACGCTGGAAGCCCTCACCCAGTCGGAGCGGAACCTGCTGTACGCGATCCGGGAACTGGCCCGGTTCCGCAAGACGTTCTTCGCGGACGCCGCCACCGCCGGACCGGGCGGGGGGTATCTGGGGCTGCTCACCCAGGTGCAGACGATCAACAACCTGCGGGACAACATCCGCCGGACGGAGCAGTTGTTGCAACTCCGCCGCGAACTGGACCGGCAGCGGCCGCCCAAGTTCCCGGTGCCGCTGGCCCGGCTGCCGGACGACGTGATCGACGACGTGCCGGCGGACATCCTGGCCCGTCCCGGAAGCCGCTTCGCGGAGCCCGGCGAGGAGGTCCCCACCGTCGAGGAGCGGCTGCGGGCCGGCGAGCCGGTGCAGATCAACATTCCGTTCACCGGCCCGCTGGAGGGCGTCGCCCGCTACAACCCCTCGCTGGGGCTGTTGGAGGTGGTCGACGGCATCACCGAGGCGGAGGAGCAGGCCCTGCTGGAGCTCTCCGACGACCCGCTGTTCCGCGACGCCGCCGCGGAGGCGATTGCCCAGATCCGCACCGACCCGGTCACGCTGGCCGCCTCGCAGCTGGAAAGCAACCTGGTCAACCTCATCACCCGGCTGCGGCAGGCGGAGGCCTCCCTGCAGGACAACCTGGACAGCTACAAGCTGTACCTCGGCCTGCCCCCGGACATGGTCGTCACGCTGGACGAGTCCTTCCTGCAGCCGTTCCAGCTGATCGACGCGGACCTGATCGCCAACGAGCAGGTCGTGGAGGAGTTCGTCGCGGAATGGGCCGCCCTGAACCTGATCGGGTCGGACGAGGAGACCCTCGCCGCCGCCGAGGCGATTCCCGCGGAGGCGATCGCGGAGGTCGTCCGCGGCCTGGCGGAACTCAACGAACGCACCCGGGCGGTGGTGCGGGACCTGCTGGAAACCGATTTGGAAAACGTCCGCAGCTTCGAGGAGCAACGCCTCAGCGAGCTGGACGAACTGCAGCAGGCCCGCTTCAGCCGCGACCTGGACCGGGACGAACTCACGCTGAACACGCTGCTCCGCGGTCTGGACCGCCGAACCACGCAGCTGACGGAAGTGTTGGCCGAGCTGAACGCCCCGAACGTCACGGCCCGGACCAAGGCGCGGGCGGCGGACCTCGTGGGCACGCTGCGGGAGGACCTCCTGCGGGACGCCCGCGGGGCGGAGGTCGTGCAGACGGGCTTGCGGGTGGAGCAGCTCGCGCTCAATCCGTTCGACCTGCCGCTGGAGGCCGCCGTGCAACTGGCGCTGGAGAACCGGCTGGACCTGATGAACCAGCGGGCCGCCGTCACGGACGCCCGCCGGCAACTGGAACTCGCCGCCAACGCGCTGCAGGGCGTGCTGAACCTCACCGCGAACGGCAACTTTCGCACTCAGCCGCTGTTCAACGCCGACGGCAGCACGAACCCGCTGGACTTCCGCCTCGACGACAGCGACTTCAACGTCGGCGTGGAGTTCGACACCCCGCTGGACCGCGTGCAGGAACGCAACGCCTACCGGGCGGCGCTGATCGATTACCAGCGGGCCCGCCGGGACTTCATCGCCGCCGAGGACGCCGTCCGGGCGGACGTCCGCACCGCATGGCGGCAGCTCGCGGTGCTCAAGCAGAACTTTGAAACGACCCGGCAGGCGGTCCGCATCGCCGCCGTGCAGTTCGACAACGCCGTCGAACGGCAGTTCGGCCCCGGCGGCGGCGGCAGCCAGTTCGACCTGCTCAACGCCCTGAGCAGTCTGCTGGGCAGTTCCAACGACCTCATCTCCACCTACGTGAACTACGAATCGGCCCGCGTGGCGATCCATCGGGACATGGGTCTGATGGTCGTCGGCCCGGAGGGGCTGTGGCGGGACGAGTTCTACCTCCAGGAGAACCTCCGCGTCCTCACCCCCGGCGAGGACGCCCCGGAGCCGGCCGAGCCGGAACTCGTGCCCTCCGAGTAACGGCGGCGGCGTCACGGCGGCGGGTTGCGGGGCGGGAACGGGGCGCGGCACCCTGCCCCGCCCCGTTTCCGTGGAGAGTCCCCGATGCCCGTCGCCCTCGCGGTCGCCGCCGCCCTCGCCGGCCTGCCGGCCCCCGCCGACGCGCCCCCCGCCGCGGCCGGCCCGGCGGCGGCGTACGTGCAGCTCGAACCGGTGCCGGGGGGCGCGGTCTCCTTCCGGGTTCGCGGCGTGGAGGCGACCCGCTGGCATCCCGGCGGGGCCGGCGGGCGGCCGTTCTTCTATCCCCTCACGGCGCCGACCGCCGCGCCGGGGGCCGGCTCGCTGGTGCGGATGGGGCACCCCGGCGCCCCCAATCACGATCATCACCGCGGCGTCTGGTTCGCCCACCGGGACGTGGACGGGCGGAACTTCTGGGAGAACGACCCCAACGTCGCCGTGCGGCAGACCGAATGGCTCGCCCTCGAAAGCGGCCTCGGCGAGGGCCGCATGGCCTGCCGCATCGCCTGGGTCGACGCCGACGGCCGCACGGTCCTGACGCAGGAACTCGTCACAGCCCTCCGTCCGCTCGGCTCCGCCCTGAACGAGGGCGGCTACGAACTCGAACTGACCGTCGCCTTCAGGCCGGGCGAGGACGGGCCGGGCGAGGACGGGCCGGATGTCGGCGGGCCGATCACCCTGGGGGAGACGAACTTCGGGCTGCTCGGCGTGCGGGTCGCTGAGAGCGTGTCCGCACATTTCGGCGCCGGACAACTCACCGACGACGCCGGCCGCACGGGGGAGGCGGCAATCTTCGGCAACCCGGCCCGCTGGGTGGACTACAGCGGCCCCGTCCCCGTCGGCCGCGGCGACGGCTTCCGGTTCGAACCGCACGGCGTGACCGTCTTCGACCACCCCGCCAACCGCCCCGCCGCGGACGGGGACGAAAGCGACGAACCCGCCGGCGAACCGACCCGCTGGCACGTGCGGGCGGACGGCTGGATCGGCCCGTCGCTCTGCCGGACGGGGCCCCGGGAAGTCTCTGCGGAGGAGCCGCTGCGGTTGCGGTATCTGTTGCACGTGCACCCCGGGCCGTACGCGGCGGAGGCCGCGGCGGTCCGCTACGAGGCGTTCCTCGCCCGACCGGCGCCGGCAGTGCGGAAATCTTCCCGGCCGCACACAGCCTACGAGATCGTCCCCGCCCTCCCGACGCCGGCCGACCGGGCCGCGGGCGACTGAGGACGGGTCAGGCCGGCGGCGGTCAGGCCGGCACGGCGGGTTCCCAGCCGTCGGCGTAGTCGCGGTCCCACAGGGCGGTCGCCTCGTCGTCGTTGAGAATGCGGCCGGTCGCCGGGTCGCAGGTCAGCCGGCGGCCGACCCGGTGGGCGATGTTGCCGAGGTGGCAGGGCAGCGTGCTGCGGTGGGCGACGTCCGCCGGGGCGTGCAGCAGGCCGGGGTCGTCCGCCCGGATCGCGGCGACGAAGTTCGCGGCGTGGGCGGCGTCCATCTCGCCGAAGTCGACGTTGGCGCTGCGCTTCGTCTCCTTGCCCTGCCGGTCGAACGACCGGTAGCCGCCGCTGGTCAGCTGCACGGAGCCCTCCGTGCCGTGGAAGGTCACGCCGAAGCCGTCGCCCATCACGCCGAGCTTGTTGCAGGACAGCCCCTCCCAGGTCATCTGCTTGCCGCCGGGGAAGGTCCAGGCGCACTGGGCGGTGTCGGGCGTCTGCTGGTCGTCGTCCCAGGCGTAGCGGCCGGCGGCGCAGAAGACGGAGTCCGGGAACTCCGCGTCGAGCCCCCACCGGGCGAGGTCCAGCGCGTGCACGCCGTTGTTGCCCAGCTCCCCGTTGCCGTAGTTCCAGAACCAGTGCCAGTTGTAGGGGATCATCCCCGGGCGGTACGGCGCCCGCGGGACGGGGCCCTGCCACAGGTCGTAGTTCAGGGAGGGCGGCGGGTCGGTCGGGGCGTCCAGGTTCACCGGGCCGCGGCCGTTGGCGTACCAGGCGCGGGCCAGATAGACGTCGCCGATCCCCCCGCCGCGGACCAATTCCATCCCCTCCAGGATCGGCGGGGCGCTGCGGCGCTGGGTGCCGTGCTGCACGCAGAGTCCGGTTTTCTTCGCGGCGGCCGCCAGCCGTTCGCCCTCGGCGGGGGTGTGCGAACAGGGCTTCTCCACGTAGGCGTGCTTGCCGGCCTCCAGCGCCATCAGAGCCGCGGGGGTGTGCCAGAAGTTCGGCGCCGCGACCAGCAGGGCGTCGATCGTCGGGTCGGCGAGCACCTCCCGCACGTCCGTGGCGGCTTTCGGCGGGGCGTCGGACATCGCCGTCACGTCCTTCACCCCGCGGTTGAGCCGGCTGGCGTCCACGTCGCAGACCGCGGCGACCGTCACGTTCGGCAGGCCGGAGAACGCCTTCGCCAGCGCCAGGCCGCGGCCCAGCCCCATCACCGCGACCCGCACCGGCCGCCCGCCGGCGGCCGCGGCGCCCGCTTCGTCCCGGGCGACCGCCGGGACGGCCAGCGAGGCGCCGGCGGCGGCCGCGGAGGAGGTTTGCACGAACTGGCGGCGGGAGAGCGGCGGCGTCATCGGACCGGCGGGGGAGGAACGAACGGAACGGGGCACACGGCCCTCGACCGTACGAAATCCGTTTCGCCCCGTCGCTCGTTCCCGGAACCCGCCCGGCGGCGCCGGGCCGGCGAGATCGTCCGCCCCGGCGACGGCCAGCCGTCGCGGGAGGGGCCGGGGGTGGGGCCGCCCCCGCGACGTTCGGTCGCTCCGCGTGGCGGCGGCGGTCGGCTACCCTGCTCCGCCCCGTTTCGTTCCGGAGCCGCCCCGAGTCATGTGGAAGCGCCTGCAACGCCTGTGCTTCCGAGCGATCCGCTGGGTGTTCCAGCACGAACTCACCACGGCGCTGCTGGTGTTGGGCGTGGCGGCCGGCACGTTCGGATTCGTTCAACTGGCGGACGCCGTCACCGAGGGCGACAGCACCGCGGTCGACCGCACCGTGCTGCTGTCCCTCCGGCACGCCGACGACCACAGCGACCCGATCGGCCCGCACTGGTTTGAGGAGATGGCCCGGGACGTGACCGCGATCGGCAGCGTCGCGGTCCTGTCGCTGTTCACAATCGCGGCGCTGGGCCACCTGGCGATGATCGGACGCAAGAAGCTGGCGGCGGCGACGCTGGCGGCGATCGTCCTCGGCACGTTCGTCAGCTGGTTGATGAAGGTCGGCTTCGACCGCCCCCGGCCGGATCTGGTGCCCCACGAAACGCAGGTGTTCACCCGCAGCTTTCCCAGCGGGCACTCGGCGATGTCGGCGGTGGTGTTCCTCACGCTGGGTTGGCTGGCGGCGCGGGCTCAGCCCAGCAAAAAGGGCAAGATCTCCTTCGTGCTGGGGGCGACGCTGCTCACCCTGCTGATCGGCTCCAGCCGGGTGTACCTCGGCGTGCACTGGCCGACCGACGTGCTGGCCGGCTGGACGTTCGGCGCCACCTGGGCCGCCGCCAGTTGGCTGGCCCTGCGGTGGATCGACCGCTCCACCGAGGTCGACCTGGACGAGGAGGAGGCGGACGACGACGTCCTCCTGGCGGACGAGGCCCCCGCCCCGGCCGCCGGCACCCCAACGGCCGACGCCGCCGCGGGCAAACCGACGGCCTGACGGACGCGCGGGCGGCGTTCGTCGCGGCGGGCGGGGGGAGGACGGGGAGCCCCGCTCCGGCCGCGGTTGCGGCGGATCGACGGGGCGGCAGGATGCACGGTCGCCTTCGCCTCGCAGGAAGACCGCCGCCATGTCGCTCTCGCCGCCGCTCGCCGTCGCCGCCCTCGCGCTGGCCGGCCTCGCCGCATTCGCCCTCCCCGGCGCCCGGCTCGACCCGGCGGCCGCCCAGGACGGCCCGGTCCTCGTCGCGGACGGCCCCGAACTGCCCGGCGCCCGGGAGGAGATCCTCGCGAAGAACTTCCCCTCCCTGCAGGCGGCCTTCGACGCGATCCCGGCCGAGGGCGGCGTTGTCCGGCTGCCGCCTGGGGAGTTTCGCATCGAATCGCCCCTGCGGCTGGCCCGCGGCGACGTGCGGATCGTCGGCGCCGGCCCCGCCACGCACATTATTAACGACAATAAAACCGGCGAGCCGGCCCTGCTGCTCTCCCACCCGGACGGGATCGACGTCAAAAAAGCGGACAAACTCTGGCGGGTGGAGCTGACTGACTTCCGCGTCACCGGCAACCCGGCCAGCGGCCCCGGCGTGCACGCGATTCAAATCAACGAAATTTTTCTGCACGGTCTGTCCGTCTCCGAGCACGGCGGCGACGGCGTGCGGCTGGATTATTGCTACGAAGATCCCCGCGTCGCCGACTGTCTGTTCACCTATAACAAGGCCGCGGGTCTGAATATCATCGGCTGCCACGACATTGTCGTCTCCGCCAATCACTTCGAGGAGAACCAGGACGCCGTCCTCTGCACGGACGCCTACAACCTCTGCATGAACGGCAACAACCTCGACGACCACCTCGGCCGCGGGGTCGTCATCGAGAACACCTACGGCAGCGTTTTAAGCGGCAATATGATTGAGGAGTGCGCCGCCGCCGCGGTCACGCTGGACCGGGACTGCTACGGCATCACGGTCTCCGCGAACGTGATCGCCCACAACGGCGCCGGCGTAAATCTGATCGACGCCCACGGCTGCGCCGTGAGCGCCAACACCTTCACCATCATGCGGGGCGACGCCCTGCGGATCGGCGAGGGCAGCGGACGGATCACCGTGTCCGGCAATAATTTCTCCGACAGTTATCTCGGCGACGGCCAGGTGAGGCGAGCCCCGAACGACCGGGCGGCCGGCGGGATGGTCGCGGTCTCGCCGAAAGAGTTGGTCGTCGTCGGCAACCTGTTCAGCGGCCTGAGCGCCCCCGCGACGGACTTCCGCGGCGACGCCCCCCGCGACGTGGTGATGGAACAGAACGCCGTCTTCGACCCGCCGGCCGACGCCGATGCCAATGCCGACGCCGCCACGGAGTGACGGCCGCCCCCGTTCGCGTTCCCCCTTTCGTCCCGACGTCATGCTCCGCCCGTTTCTCCCGGCCGCGCTCCTGCTGCTCGCGGCGCCCGCCGGCGCCGACGAGCCCCCCGCCCCGACGGCCCCGGCGTTCACGCACCTCGCCGCTCCGGTCGACCTGTGGACGACGGGCGAACTGGCGTACCGCATTCCGGCGGTCTGCCGGTACGACGACGGGTCCGACCACGGACTCTTATTGGCGGCCTGCGAGGAGCGGGCGACGCTGTCGGACTCCGGGGAGATCCGCACCGTCCTCCGCACCAGCGCCGACGGCGGGGCGACCTGGTCGCCGTCGACCGTGATCGCCGAGAACGGCGACGGCACCGCCGGCAACCCGGTGTTCCTGCCGGACCCGCCGCGGGGCGTCGTGCACTTGATCTATACGACCAGCGGCGCGACCGATCACGAACGCCGCGTGCTGTCCGGCGAGGCCCCGCCGCGGCGGACTTTTTATACGCGGCTGACGGTCGACGACATGACCTGGGCGTCGCCGCGGGAGATTAGCGACACCGTGCGGGCCGACGGCTGGCGGTGGTACGCCACCGGCCCCGGCAGCGCCGGCGTCGTGCTGCCCTCGGGCCGGCTGATCGTCTCCGCGAACCACTCCGACCCGGCGAACGGCATGCCGGGATACAAGTCGCACGCAATTTATTCCGACGACGGCGGCGCCACGTGGACCCACACCGCCCCGATCGGCCCGACCGGGGCGAACGAAACGACCGTCGCGGCGCTGCCGAACGGCGAGTTATTGATGTCGATCCGCGACCAGTCCGGCGGGCGGCGGCTGTTCGCCCGCTCCACGGACGGCGGGGCGACCTGGCCGGAGACCGCGGCCCGATCTGAGTTGGACTGCCCGCCCTGCCAGGCGGGGCTGGCGGTCGCCGAGGGCCGCGTGCTGCTCTCCCTCATCCCCGACCCCGGCCCGCGGCGGGGGCTGAGCGTCCTTTCCGCCCCCGTCGAACCGCTGCTCAATTCGGACGACCCGCTGCCGGCGTGGGACCGGGCCGGCGTCATCACGGCGGGGCCGTCGGCGTACTCGGCGCTGGTCGATCTCGGCGGCGGCCGCGTCGGGCTGCTGTACGAAGCGGGGGACAAGTCGCCCTACGAAACCGTCCGTTGGACGACGTTTCAGGTCGCCGACTGACGGCGGAACCCGTCGCACCTTCAATACCAACCCAAAGCGTCAGCGAGGGACGTCGACGCGACCTGCGACCGCTTCGCGGTCGGCCCTCGCTGACGCTTCGGGTTATTGCCTTGGCGGTCCGCTACTCCGCCGCGGGGCCGCGGAGGACCTTGTTAATGCCGTTGGGCGTCAGCTCCGGGGCCTGCTCCCACTTCGTCCCGTCTTCGGAATAAAACATCTTCCCGGGCCAGCCGGTGGAGATGAACCGCGCGCCGTCGGACCATACCAACTTCCCGCGGGGTTTGAGGGGGTGCGGCGCCCAGGCGAGGCCGTCGGCGGAGGAATAACTCTGTGTGCCGCCGCCGATGAGGAATTGCTCGCCGGTCCAGACGATCCAGCTGAACTTATCCGCTTCCGGGCGCTGCCGGGTCGTCCAGTTCCAGCCGTCCTCGGAGGCGGCGATCACCCCGGGGCCGACGGCCACGAACCGGCCGGCCCCGAAGGCCAGCCCCTTCAAATGCGGCAGATCGCGGCGAAAGCGGGCCTCGGCCCCGTCCTTCGAGTTGACGGCCCAATAAAACTCCTTGTTCTTCCCGCCCTCGCCCAGGAAGACGAACGTGCCGTTGCCGTAGGCCCCGTGGCGGAACCACATCGCCCAGCCGGGGAAGTCGTCGGCGGGGATCGCGGCGCCCTCGTGCCAGGTTTCGCCGTCGTCCGACCACAGCAGCGTGCGGTTCGGACCGCCGGCGACGAACCGGCCGTTCTCGTCGACGTTGGGGCCGAATACGATCGGATTCACGCGGTTCGGGGCTTGATAAACCTCGCGCCAGGTGCGACCGTCCTCGGAGACGAGAATGTGCCCGGCCTGCGTGTCGCGGCTCCACCCGCCGCCGCCCACGACGACGTACTTGCCCTGCCCGCGGGCGATCCCCATTAGATTATTGGAGTCGTCCTTGCCGTCGACGGCCCACTCCTCGGTGATCGTCCAATGCTTTCCGTCCTCGGAGATCATCCGCCGCCCGCCGTACCCCACGGCGACCCATTGCTCCCCGGCGTCGGCCGGTTCCGCCGCGGGGGCGACGGGAACGGACAACAACGCGGCCAGGGCCGCGGAGAGGAAAACGCGGCAGAGCATGAGTCGGCACCGGCGGGCGCGGGAACGGATCGGCGAACACGTTAACGTTCGCCCCCCGGCGCCACACCTGCGGCGCCGTCCTGCGGGCCGGAACGCCGCTTCAACACGAACCCGAAGCGTCAGCGAGGGAGGCCGGCGCCGCCCTGTCCGCAAAGCGGAACGCCCTCGCTCACGCTTCGGGTTGGCGGGCGATCAGGTTTCGGAACGGTGTATCAGGCGGCGAGGCGGACGGCCTCGCCGTTCTCGTCCGCCGCGGCGGCCTCCGCGGACGGGGCGCCGGCGTACATATAATCCCGCGTCAGCGGCAGGGCGGCCCGGTCCCGGGCGAGTTGCATCTGGAACACCAGGGCGTTGCCCTCCGCGAAGGCCATCTCGCAGCAGACGAGATAAAACTCCCACATGCGGCAGAAGCGTTCGTCGTACAACTCCGCGACCTTCGCCCGGTTCGCGGCGAAGCGGTCCGCCCACGCCCGCAGGGTTTTGGCGTAGTGGAGCCGCAGGATCTCCACGTCCGTGACCCATAGTCGGGCCTGCTCCGTGTGGGTGAACACCTCCGAGAGCGACGGCGAATAGCCGCCCGGGAAGATATATTTCCGCAGCCACGGCCCGGTGCTGCTGGGCGGGGTGCAGCGGCCGATGGAGTGCACCAGCGCCGCCCCGTCCGGCGTCAGCAGGCTCTTCACCTTGGCGAAGAACTCCGCGTAGTGGCCCACCCCGACGTGCTCGAACATTCCCACGGAGGCGATCCGATCGAACGGCCCGTCCAATTCGCGGTAGTCCTTCAATAAGAACTCGACCTTGTCGCTTAGCCCGAGTTTCTCCGCTCGCTCGCAGGCGACGCGGTGCTGCTCGACGGACAGCGTGACCCCCGTCACGCGCACGTCGTGCTCCTTCGCCAGATACAGCGCCAGCCCGCCCCACCCGCAGCCGATGTCCAACACCCGCTGGCCGGGGGCGAGGGCCAGCTTGGCGGCGATGTGCCGCTTTTTATTCCGCTGGGCGTCCTCTAAAGACTGCCCCTCGTGGGCGAAAATCGCGCAGCTGTATTGCAGGTCCTCGTCGAGGAACAGTTCGTATAGTTCCCGAGAGAGATCGTAATGGTGGGCGACGTTCTTCTGAGCCGTCCCGACCGGGTTGTATTGCCGAACCTTCTTCACCGCCTTGGAGAACCGCTTGAGCGTTTTCTGCAACGGGTGATCGACGAAGGCGAAGCGGTTCACGTTGAACAGGCGCAGGAAATCCCGCAGGCCGTCGACGCCCGCCGCCTCGCCGTTGGGGCCGGGGCCGCCGTCGGGGCCGCCGAACGTCAGCGTGCCGTTCATATAGGCCTCGCCCAGCCCCGGGTCCGCCTTGAGGAACAGCGTGCGATACAGTTTGCGGTCGTGCAGCCGGAAGGCGACGGCCGGTCCGGGCTCCTTCCCCCCGAACACGTGCGTCCCGCCATCGGCGTCGAACACGGTCAGGGTTCCGGCCTGGACGAACCGGCTGAGCAGGTGGGAGAGCGGGAACATCGGCGAGCGGCGGCGCGAGCGGTGGGGGGCGACCGTCTATAGAGCGTTTCGTCCGCCGCGCCCATCGCGGATCGGGGCGAGTCGTTAGGCTGCACGGCGTCCGTCTCGGCCCCCGCCCCCAATGCAGCCCCCAACGCAGCCCGCCCCGTGGCCACCTTCGAGAAAGCCGTCGAAATCGCCGCCCGCGCCCACGCCGGACAGCGGGACAAGGGCGGCCGCCCCTACCTCACCCACCCCCTGCGGGCGGCCGGCCGCATCGCGGAGCAGGACCCGGACGATCTGGACGCCCAGACCGTCGCCGTGCTGCACGACGTGGTCGAGGACAGCGACGTGACCTTCGACGACCTGCGGGCGGAGGGGTTTTCGGAGCGGGTCCTCGTCGCGCTGGAACTCCTCACCCACGGGCCGGAGCAGTCCTACGCGGACTACGTCGTCGCCCTCGCCGCCGCCCCGATCGCCCGGCGGGTCAAGCTGGCGGACCTGCACGACAACACCCTGCAGAGCCGCACGATATTCCGGGAGGGCCGGGAGGCGGAGGACTTCGACCGCATGCGGAAGTACGCCCTCGCCTATCAATTCCTCACGAGGCGGATCGACGAGGCCGAATACCGCCGCCGCATGGCCGCCGCGTAACCGCCGGGACGGTCGCCGCGCGCGGGTCGGCGTAGGCTCCGGCTCCCATGTCGCACGCTGCGGTCTGACCGATGTGCGGGAACGCGTCTCACCGCGGCGACGCGTCCTCCTGCGGGCCGACGTACACCCAGAGGTCGCGACGCCCTCCCCCCATTTTCGGGAGCCGGTCCCCCCGCAGCGCCTGCGACAACGGTCGCCAGCCGGGTTCCTTCGGCCGCTCGACCAGGGCGTAGCCGAGCAGCGCCCGCCAATCGCTGTGACGCTCCGCGAGGGAGTAGCCGCGCGCCTCGGCGAAATAATCCGCGTGGGGGTGCTCCGCCGGCAGGTTGAGCGACAGCGGTTCCGACTCGACGAACGCATACGGGTCGGCGGTGACGACCTCCTCCCCCGTTGTGCGGTTCGCGATGAGAAACAGCGGCCGGGAGCCCGGAACCGGCTTGGCATACAGCTCGAACGCGGCGGCGGGGGCGACGTTGCGATGCGGCAGGGAAACGGTCGTGCGAACTGTCGATTCCCGCGGGAATCGCAGCAGGCCGTAATCCACATGCGCCGCCAACTCGGCGGCCTGCCGCCTCACCTCGTCCCTCGAACCGACGACCAGGTAGCTGCGAAACCAGATGGTCGAGTCCGGCACGATGCGCAGTTTCGGGATGATCTCGCACACGTCGTAGTTGCGGAACGAGTTGGCCGGACGCTCGGCCCAGTCTCTCCAGCGCGTCTCATACAGCGGCTCGCTGGCGCGCCAGTCGCGGTACAGCGAATGCCTGAATTGAACGTACGGTTCGCCGGCGTCGCGGCGGGCGAGTTCCTCTTCAAGATGTTTGTCGCGCCCGAACACCAGCGCCAGGCTGGGGCTGTCGGCGGCCTCGGAGGCGCTGGACAGGTTCCAGCCGCCCGTTTTCCGGACGTCGATCGTGCCGTGCTCGCTGAGGAGCCCCTCCCGTCGCAGCAGTTCGCCCGTCGGCGAACTGACGCGCCGCACCGGCAAACTGCTGACCCGCGTGCCGCCCCAGGGGGCGTTCAGGTGGTCGAACACCACGTCCTCCCGGTCGCCGAAGTGATGCACGACCCACGTCAGCTCGATCACGCCGTCGCCCGCGTCCCGCACCTGCGTGTAATATAATAACGGCGAGCGGTGAATCGTCTTGAGTTGCGGCACGAGCCCCCAGTTCAACATCCGGGCCGTTCGCGTGTCTTCGTCGTAGTCCGCCGCCAGCAGCGGGCAGTACAGCGAGGGCGCGCCTACGTCCCCGGGGACGTAGGCGCCGGAGTTATGAATGAAGAAGGTGTCCGAATACCCGCTGTTCCGCAGGGCCCGGGCGAAGGCGGGGGGGACGTCGCCGGCCTTCTCGACCGCGGCGAGGCCGTTATAGCGCGTGCAGACGGCGACGAACTGCCAAACCTCGTCGTTCCAGGGCGAGAGCTTGCCGCCCGGCGCCCGCCAGGACGGCGGCACGCTCTCCCCGAACGGCCCCTGCAACGAATAAATCTGCCCGCCGCGGCCGAGCCGCAACCGGAATGAATTCTCCGGCCGCTGGTCGTGCCGCATCTCCAGGTGAAAGACCGCATGCTCGTCGAGGCGCTCGTCCCAGAGGGCCGGGTCGGTGGCCGTGAACGTTTCAACGAACCGCGTCTCGCCGCGACGCTCCGCGGCCACGGTCGCCGTCGGCGGGGGGAAGACGTCCAGCAGAGCGGAACCGTCCCTCGGCGGCGCCGCCTCCGCCTCCGGCGCCTCCGGGACTTCCCAGCGGAGGTTGCGAAAGCGGGGCGGCGCCCCCTGCCACGCCCGACCGAAGACGCGGGACGAGCGGGCGCCGCCGCGGGGGCCTCGCAATCGCGCGGTCTCGTTGAGCTCCAATTGTCGTACGCCGCTCCAGCCGGCCAACGCCTCGCCGTCGACGGTTTGGAAATCGCCCGGCGACAGCGACGCCGTCTGCCATCCGCCGTCGGTCGGGCGGACCGGGACGACGGCGACGTGGTCGTCGAGCCGGACCACCAACTCGTTCGCCCGTTCGGACCGTACGTCGAGCGTCAGCCGCGCTCCCGCCGGCGCCGCGTAGATCTCGTCCGAGAGTTTGTTCGTCGTGCGGCCCCAGCGTTCGGGCGCGTTCGTGAACCACTCCCGCTCCCAGCCCGGCTCGAACGTCTCGACGGCGACCGGCCCGGGGGCCGCGGGACGGGCCAGCGTGGGCCTCACGCCGTTCTCCCGTAGGCTCTCCGGGGAGGCGACCGTCAACAGCGACGACAGGTTGAAGCGGTCCGTCGTGTACGTTCCGTAATAATACCCGGCGCCGGTCACCGGCTCGTCCAGCGCGTATAATACGTTGGCGTACGCCCACAGCGGGGCGTCCGTCGAGGCGAGCGGCAGCGGGGCCGTCCAGCGGCCGGCCGTTTCGACCGCCTCGGCGTGGCGCCAGTAGCGGTGCACCACGTCGTCGCGGTCCGCGGGCGTCTCGTCCGGCTTGCCGTCCTGCGTGTAATATACGTCGACCGCGAGGATCGTCCGCGAGCGGTCCGGCTCGACGGTCAGCGTCGGCGTCCCGCCGGCGGCGGTGAGGTCGAGGATCGTCCGCGGCGTCTCCGGCGTGACGAACGCGCCTTTGAGATGTTCGTCGAACCACAATTGCGTGGCGACTTCGTACTCCGGGGCGTCCTGGTGGTTGCGGTGCGGCGAGCAGGTCGCCCGCCATTCGTCCGAGCCGATTTCCGAGATCGCCCGCGGCAGATCGCCGATACGGCCGTGGAAGTCGTTCGCGGGGCTGAGGAAGAAAATCGGACATTCGACGTGTTTTAGACTCGCGTCGTCGCCCAGTGTGGCCCGGAACAGCGGGCTGGCGTTGTCCCGGTCGCTGATCCCGCCGCAAGAGGGCGCCGCGGCTTTCACGCGGTCGTCGACGGCGGTCATCACCGTGAGTTTCCCGCCCATCGAATGGCCGTAGACGCCGAGGCGGCCGGCGTCGACCTCGGGGCGGCTCTCTAAATACGTCAACGCCCGACGGGCGGCGGTCGCGGCGAGGAACCAACCGCTGTTCCGCGGCGATTCGACCGCGTCCAGCGTCCAGGCCGCCGGCTCGGCGCTGGGAAACGCGTTGCCCGGGTTGCGGCCGGGGGCGTGGTAGCCGTCGACGGCCCCCCAATCGGTCGTGACGCGATAGGCCGGATCGTCCGTCCGCCCGTCCCAGAACAGCCGCACCTCGTCCGGCCCGACGCGGTAATCCCGGGCGGAGATTCGTCCTGCCCAGGCGATCGACACCGTGGCGTAGCCCCGGCGGGCGTTCGTCAGACAGGCCTTCTCGTCCGCGTACTGCCCGCCGCCGTGGATCTGCACCAAGCCGGGGACCGTCTCGCCCGCCGCCAAGTCGGCCGGAGCGCCGTACACCGCTGCGAGCGTCGCCTTTTCCCCTTTGAACACGCCGACGCGGAACCGCACCACCTTCATCGCGACGCCCTCCTCCTCCCACTCCCGCAACGTTTCGACCTCCAGCGGTTCGGCCCACGGGTCGAAGCCGGCCCACAGTTCCTTGAAGGTCGCGGGGGCCCGCCCGTTCTTGAGCGGCGGGAACGTATCCGCCGGTCGGTCGTCCCCGCGGGCCGCGGTCGTCGACAGGGCGATCGCCGCGAGAAGGGCGACGGGCAGCGGCGGAAGCGGTCGAAGCATGAGTCGAGCGGCAACGGAGCGGAACGCGGCGCCCCCAGTATGGCTCCGCCCGCCCCCGTTCGCCGCTGACGGCCGGCGCTTCCCCCGGACCGGCCGTCGTTGACGGCGCCAAGGGGCCGCCCGAAGCTTCACGACGTCCCGCATGCAGTTTCGCCAGGATTGATCGAATGTCGTCGCGCACCGGCCTCAACGGACCGTTCTGGTCGGCCGCCCTGTCCTGCCTGTTCGCGGCGACCGGCGCCGCGGTCGCGGCGGCCCCGAACGTGGTGATTATTTATACGGACGACCAAGGCTTCGGCGACGCCGGCGCCCTCAACCCGGAGGCGAAGTTCGAGACGCCGCACCTCGACCGGCTCGCCGCCGAGGGAGTGTCGTTCACCCACGCGCACAGCGCCGATTCCGTCTGCACGCCGTCCCGGTACGCGCTGCTGACCGGCCGCCTCCCGTGGCGAACGATCCTGAAGCGGGGCGTGTTCGGGGCGGAGCGGAAGGGGCTGATCGAAGACGGCCGGATGACGCTCGCCTCGCTGTTGAAGTCGCGGGGATATAAGACGGCGATGGTCGGCAAGTGGCATCTGGGGATGGACTTCCCCGGCGAGCGGGGCGCCCGCGATTGGTCGCGGCCGACGCTCGACATGCCGCTGGACAAGGGGTTCGATTATTTTTACGGCGTGCCGGCGTCGTTGAACTACGGGGTGTTGGCCTGGTTCGAGGGCCGCCGCGCCGCCGTCCCGCCGACGCTTTATACGGCGAAGAAGCCGAACCCGCGGTACGTCGACTACCGCATCCGCCCGCCCTACGCCGAAACCCCGGCCGACGCGCCGCGGGGGCAGAAACTGGAAGTCGCCCCCGACTTTATCGATAACGAATGCCTCGTGCGGTTCACCGACAAGGCGATCGAGTGGATGGGCCGGCAGGCCGCGGAGGCCCGCGACGGCACGCCGTTCTTCCTGTACCTGCCGTACACCTCGCCGCATTATCCGGTCTGCCCGCGGCCGGAGTTCCACGGCCGCGGGGAGGCCGGCGCCTACGGCGAGTTCGTGATTGAAACGGACCACCACGTCGGCCGCATCTTGACCTTTCTGGAGGACGAGGGGCTGGACGAGAACACGCTGATCGTGTTCACCAGCGACAACGGCCCGGAGAACTCGTGGAAGGGGCGGATCGAAAACTACGGACACGACAGCCGCGGCGGCTTCCGCGGAGGGAAGCGGAGCGTGTATGAGGGCGGCCACCGGGTGCCGTTCTTCGTCCGCTGGCCGGCGGGGATCGCCGAGCCGGGCCGCACCTGGGACGGGCCGATCGGCCAGGTGGACTTGCTGGCGACGCTCGCGGAGATCGTCGGCGCCCCGCTGCCGGACGACGCCGGCGAGGACAGCCAGAGCTTCGCCCCCGTGCTGACCGATCCGTCCGCCGACTTCGACCGCCTGCCCCTCGTCACCCACGGCAACGGCGGGGGCGATTACCGCTACGCCGTCACCGACGGCGATTGGAAGCTGATCCTGGGCGACGACCGACACGCCGCCGAACTCTACAACCTGACCGACGACCCCGCCGAGACCACGGACCGCGCCGCGGAGTTCCCGGACCGGGTCGCCGAACTGACGCGGTCGATCACGGAGATCGTGACCCGCGGCCGCACGACCCCCGGGGCGCCGCAGCCGAACGACACCGGCCACTGGGACGATCTGCACTGGATCGCCCCCGCCGCCTACGCCGCCGCCGCCGTCCCCCGCGACGCCCCCTGAGCGCCGCGGGAGCCGGCCCCGGCCCGCGGCCGGCTCAGGCGGTCTTCAAGTGTTTGTTGAAGAAGGCGATCGTCCGCTCCCAGGCCAGCTTCGCGTCTTCGGCGTCGTAACGGGGGGTGGTGTCGTTGTGGAAGCCGTGGTTGGCGCCCTCGTAGACGTATGACTCGAACGGCACGCCGGCCTTTTCCAGGGCCGCTTCGTAGGCCGCGGCGCCGGCGAGAATCCGCTCGTCCAGCCCGGCGTTATGAATTTGGATCGGCGACTCGATCTTCGAGACGTCCTCCGCGTCCGGTTGGCGGCCGTAGTAGGGGACGGCGGCGTCGATCACGTCCGGAATGCGGACCGCCAGCGTGTTCGCCATGCCCCCGCCGAAGCAGAAGCCCACGACGCCCACCTTGCCGGTCGAACGGGGGTATTTGTCGAGCCACCGGGCGGCGGCGATGAAATCCTGGGTCATCTCCTCGCCGTCGCGTTTCCGCTGCATCGCCCGGCCCTCGTCGTCGTTGCCGGGGTAGCCGCCCAGCGGGGTGAGGGCGTCCGGGGCCAGGGCGACGAACCCCGCGACCGCCAGCCGGCGGGCCACGTCCTCGATATACGGGTTCAACCCGCGGTTCTCATGAATCACCAGCACGGCGGGAAGCTTCGCCTCCACCCCGGCCCCGGCCCCCTTGGACGGCTGGGCGAGCAACCCGCGGATCTCCCCGCCGCCCTGGGGCGACTTGTAGGTGACGTACTCCGTTTTGATCCGGGGGTCGTCCGGTTTGACTTGCTGGGCGAGGGCGTAGTTCGGGGCCAGCGCGTTCAGCAGGGCCTCGGTGCCCACGCCCGCCGCCACGAACGCGGCGGCCTTGCGGGTGAAGGTGCGGCGGTCGATGCGGCTGTGGGCGAGATCGTCGTACAGATCCAGCAACCGCTGGTCGTACGCCGAGGCCGGCGGCCGGACAGCGGGATCGACGGGTTCGGGCCCCGTGGGTTCGGGAGACGGGGACGCGGCGGGATCGACGGACACGGGGGCGGCTCCGGGGAGGCGAACGCGGGAGAACGCCGTCAGCCTACCGAGGCGTTCTCTCCGATGCGTCGGTCCGTCCCGCCCTCGCGTCGGACGGCCGGGGCGGGAACACTGCCGCCCCCGTTCCGTCCCCCCGGCCGCCGCCCGCATGTCGCACTCCCCCCGCCCCGACGCCCCGCCCGCGGTGCAACTGGAGGGCGTCACGCTGCACCGCGGCGGCACGCGGATCCTCGACGGCGTCAGCGGCCGGATCGAAGCCGGCGAGACGGTCGCCCTGCTGGGGGCCAACGGCTGCGGGAAGACGACCCTCAGTCGGGTGACGCTCGGCCAGATGTGGCCCTCGGAGGGCGTCGTGCACGTGCTGGGGGAACGCCTCGGCCGGACGGAGCTGCGCAAACTGCGGCGGCGCATCGGCGTGGTCAACGGCGCCACGGACCTCGGCCCCGGGGAGTTGCGGCGGCCGGGCTCGATCGTCGACGCCCGGTTGGACGCCGTCGCGGCCGTCTGCACCGGCTTCTTCGCCACCGTCAGCCAGTTCGAAAAACCCACCGACGATCAGCGGGAGACCGCCGCGGAGCTGCTGCGGGTCGTCGGCCTCGGGCATCGGCTCTCCCACCCGCTGATGACGCTTTCCACCGGGGAGCAGCGGCGGGCGGTGCTGGCCCGGGCGCTGGTGACGCGGCCGGAACTGGTGATCCTCGACGAGCCCACCGCCGGGCTGGACCTGCCCGGTCGGGAGCAGTTGCTCGCCGCCCTGGCCGACCTGCGGGCCGCCCGGCCGCGACCGACGATCCTGCTCATCACCCATCACGTGGAGGAGATCCCCGGCGACGCCGACCGCGTGTGGCTGATGCGGGCCGGCCGGATCGTGGAGGACGGCGCCCCGGCCGAGACGCTGACGAACGACGCCCTCTCCGCCGCGTTCGGCTGCGACGTGCGGGTGAGCCACGAGCACGGCCGCTACTGGGTGCAGGTCGCCGCGAACCCGTGGGGCGACCCCGGCCGGTCCTTGGGGGATTGAGCTTCCAGGCAAGCGCCCCCGGGTATGCTGCCGTCCCCCCGTTTTGGCCAGCGCTCGGTCCGCCGGACGGCCTTCCCGTCGTCTTTTCGTCTGCGCGAGCGTCCAATGCCCGCCGACGGGAATTGCGCCGCGCCCGGTCTCACTCGGCGGGGCGGGCGTCGGCGGGAGCGTGGCGGTCGCATTTCGGGCAGTCGAGCCGATGCCCCCGCATCCCGCGGCGCCCCCGCGGGGTCGTCACCCACTCCCGCACCGTCCAGGGCGGGTCGTGCCGCACGTGCTGGTTGTGGCCGCAGGCCAGCTGCGCGACCCAATGCCCCTCCTCGTCCTGATGGTAGCCGGCGATCGGTTGCTTCATAACTGCTCCTGGGAAAACAAAGTCCGCCGCCTGCCAATCGGCCGCCGCCAATACTACACCTGGACATGCAGGTTTGGGGAGCCTATCCTGGACGGAGCGTCCGAGACCCGCGTCTCGCCTTCCCGCCCGTCGTGCATTGAGCAGTCTCATGGTTCGTCGAAACCGGATGTCGCCGACGTACTGCTTGACGTATTGCATGACGACGTTGGCGCTTGCCTTCGCGTCGTCGCCCTGCACGGCTCAACGCGACGGCTTCAGCGGTCCGCCTATTAACTACGAGACCGCCCCGGTCGACGACCCGGTGGCCCGGCTGGCCCGCCGACTGGAGGCCGGCGAAGTCGAATTGGCGTTCGACGAGGAGCACGGCTACCTCAAGTCCCTGCTCGGGGCGCTGGACGTGCCGGAGAGTTCCCAGACGCTGGTGTTCTCGAAAACCAGCATGCAGCGGAGCCGGATCTCCTCGCGGACGCCCCGCGCCCTCTATTTCAACGACGACGTGTATGTCGGGTTCTGCCAGGGCGGGGGCGTGCTCGAACTGGCGGCCACCGACGCGGAACAGGGCGCGCAGTTTTATACGTTGGAGCAATCCAAAGAGGAGCCGCCGCGGCTGATTCGGGACCGCGGCAACTGCCTGACCTGTCACGCCTCCACCCGCACGCAGGACGTACCCGGATACCTCGTGCGCAGCGTGTTCGCCCAGGCGAGCGGTCAGCCGGAGTTCGGCAGCGGTACTTTCACGACCGACCACGCCAGCCCGTTCGAGGAGCGCTGGGGCGGCTGGTACGTCACCGGCACGCACGGCGCCATGCGGCACATGGGCAACGCCGTCTATCACCGCCGGAAGGGCGATTTAGACCGCGAAGCCGGCGCCAACGTGACGTCGCTGGAGACCCGCGTCTCGACCGAGCCGTACCTCACCGAACACAGCGATCTCGTGGCCCTGATGGTGCTGGAGCATCAAACCCAGATGCACAACGCCCTCGCCTGGGCCAATTACGAAACGCGGCGGGCGATTCACCAGTCGCAGGTGATGAACGAGGCGCTGGACCGTCCGGCCGATTACCTCAGTCCCACCAGCACGCGCCGCATCGACGCCGCGGCCGATCGCGTGCTGGAATACCTGCTGTTCCGCGACGAGTTTCCGCTGACCTCCCCCGTCGCCGGCACGAGCGGCTTCGCCGAGGAGTTCGCGGCCCGGGGCGTCCGCGACGCGGCGGGCCGCTCGCTGCGGGACTTCGATCTCCAGACGCGGCTGTTCCGCCACCCGTGCAGTTACCTGATTTATTCGAAAGCCTTCGACGGGCTGCCCGACGAGGTACGACGCCGGGTCCTCATGAAGCTCAAGGCGATCCTGCGGGGCGGGACCGCGGCGGAGGAGTACCCGCGGCTGACGCCCGCCGACCGCCGGGCGCTGCGGGAGATTCTCACCGAAACCAAACCGGAATTCGCAGCGCTCGAATAACGGCGGCCGGCGCCGAGCCGGTTACGGCAGGGGCTTGCCGCCGGTGACGCCGATGCGTTCGCCGACGATGTAGCTGCTGTCCGGCGTGGCGAGGAACACGTACGTCGGGGCCAGCTCCGCCGGCTGGGCGGGGCGGCCGATCGGCGTGTCGCCGCCGAATTCGGCCACGTGCTCGCCCGGGAACGAATACGGGATCAACGGCGTCCACACCGGCCCCGGGGCGACGGCGTTCACCCGCACCCCCTGCTTGATCGCCTCCTCGGCGAGGGCCTTGGTGAAGGTCAGGATCGCTCCCTTCGTGGTGCTGTACGGAATCAGCGGCGGGGACGGCTGGTAGGCCTGAATGCTGGTCGTATTAATGATCGCCCCGCCCGGCGGGAGGCGCTCCAGCGCCTTCTTCGACAGGTGGAACATCGCGAAGACGTTCGTCCGGTAGGTCTTCTCCAACTCCTCCGCGGACACCTCTCGAATGCTGTTGAAAGTCATCTGATAGGCGGCGTTGTTGACCAGCACGTCCAGCCGGCCGAACTCGCTGATGCAGCGGTCCACCAGCGCCTCGCAGTGGGCCGGGTCGGCCAGATCGCCCGGGACCGCGACGCAGCGGCGGCCTTCCTCTTTCTCGCAGACCTCGACGGTCTTTTTCGCGTCGGCGTGCTCGTCGAGGTAAGAGATTAACACGTCGGCGCCCTCGCGGACGAACGCCAGCGCCACGGCCCGACCGATGCCGCTGTCCCCGCCGGTGATCAGCGCGACCTTCCCCTTCATTCGGCCGTGGCCTTGATAGGAGGTCTCGCCGTAGTCCGGCTCCGGCTCCATCTTGCGTTCGCTGCCGACGGGCTGTTGCTCCTGGGCCGGGAACGGCGGTTTGGGCCCCATCTCACGGGGGTCGGTCGCGATCGGCTGGCGGGACATCGGACGCTTTCGGAGGGGGCGAGATCGGACGAGAGCGACCGCCCACCGTAGCCGTCGGCCGCGTCGCCCTCCCCGGACGATGACGCGCGCCACGGTGGGGTCGGCACCGACGGGGGCTCCCGCGGCGGGCGGGGGGGACGAAACCGACGGGACCGCACCGAACCGACGGCGGGGCGGCCGCCCCGTCCCCGGCCGACGCGGCCGCCCGTAACGTGCTTCCCCTCCCCTCCCTGTCCTCCTGTTTGGAGCCTCCGCGATGCGTTTTATCCCCACTCGCCTGCACGCGATTGCCGACTACGGCACCGCCGTCCTGCTATTCGCCCTGCCCTGGTTGCTGGGTCTCGCCGCCGCCGAACGCGGCGAGGGCTACAGCGCCTTGGTCGCGGTTTGCGTGGCCGCCGGCGCCGGCGTGGCCCTGCTGAGTTTGGTGACGAACTACGAGGGGGGCCTGCTCCCGGCGGTGCCGATGCCGGCCCACCTGACCGCCGACGCCGCCCTGGGCGCGGTCCTGATCGCCGCCCCGTGGCTGTTCGGTTTCGCGGAGACCTTCGGCGACTGGACGTGGGCGGTCTTTGTAGCGATCGGTCTGATGGAGATCGGCGCCGCCCTGTTCACGCACACCCGCAGCCCCGCCGCGGTCCCCGCCGACCCCCGTCCCGGCACCGGCTCCCACATGAAAGCGCAACGCCCCGCCGGCGTGTGAGCCGAACGAACTGATTTCAACGTTCCACGACCCCGCCGCGTGCGGAGCGAGGAGAACCCCGACGACGCCCGGCCGCTCGCGGCCGGGCGTCGTGCGTTGGGCCCGCTACTCAGCCGCGGCGGCTTCGGCGGCGCCGGACTGCGGCGCGAGCAGCTCGGGGCGGTCGAGAACGAGGTAGTGCCCATGATCGGCGGTCACGATCATCAGGCTTTCCTCCCAGTTGCTGTTCCGCTCGACCCAGTCGGTGACGACCTTCACCGCCTCGTCGCCGCTGTTTACGGCGCCGATCGCGTTATCCAGGTTGTTGTCGTGGTTTGCCCAGTCGACGTCGCCGGCTTCGACGAGCAGCCAGAAGCCGTCCGGGTCGGTTTCGAGAACCGTCAGGGCGGCCCGCGTCATGTCGGCGAGGGTGGGGTTTTCGGCCAGATCGGCGGGGGAATATTTTTCGGCCGTTTTGGAGCGGCCGACGGTGGGGTCGTAGCCGCCGTCGGCGGTGCGGAACGGCAGATGGCCCTTGCCCGCCTTCGTGCCGTAGAAGCCGAACAGCCGCTTCCCCCCGGCCGCCGCCTCCGCGGCGGCCTCCGCCAGCCGTTCGGGACCGTTCACGCCGGGCGTGCGATGGGCGACGACGTAGCGGCCGCCGTGGGCGACGTCGACCGCCCGCAGGTCCTCCGCGGCGAGGTACGAGTTGCCGGGGACGTAGTTTTCCCCCTGGCCGGAGTCCTTCTCCCGATCGGCGCCGTAGCCCCCGCCGACGAGGACGTCGAGCCCCGGCAGCGGGCGGTCGGGGTGACTGATCGACGGCCGCCCCAGCAGGTCGCGGGTCAGGTCCTGGTAGTCGTTGCGGTGCACGTTGTGGGCGTACGCCGCCGCCGGGGTGGCGTGGCTGATCGGCACGCTGGAGACCGCCCCGACGGCGAGGCCCTCCTCCTGCGCCTGGTGGGCGATCGTGCGGACGCGGCGGCCCTCCGGGTCGACGTTGATCGCGTTGTTATACGTTTTGATGCCGGCCGTCATGCTGACCGCGGAGGCGGCGGAGTCCGTGTAGGCGTGCCGGTTCGCGGAGAACTTCGGCCCGGCGACGAGGTATTCGAGGTCCTCCCCCGGCGTCCAGGGGGCGGCGCCGGCCCGGGCCGGGTCGTACCCGCCCGGTAGAACCCCGCCGGGGTTCAGCACCCGCTGGGCGTCCACGTCGACGTCGGTTCCGTCGTTGTGGGGGCTGGTGACCATGAACCCGAACTGGCTCGTGCCGTTCGCGTCGTAGTCCTGAAAGTGGGCGCCGGTCCCGCGGCCGGAGGCGTAGGGGACCCGCCCGGTGTTATAAATCGCCGCCGCCCGGGTCGTCTGCCAGTCCATGCCGTCGAAGACGACCAGAAACACGTGCTTCTTGCCGGCGTCCAGCGCCGCCCGTTGCAGGTCGTAGACGTTCGTCTGGTCCAGATACTCGGCCTGCGGGTTGAAGGTGTTCGCCGGCGGGCGGCCGTACAGGGTGATTAATTTCCTGCCGTCGCGGTAGACGCTGTTGGCGCCGACGTAGTCGTTCAGGTCCACCCCCTCCCCGGCGCCGGCGGTGCCGTAGGTGTAGACGGGGATGAGCCGGTTCGTGTGCGTCCCCCACAGCGTGTAGGTCTCCGGCTTCCACCCCCAGTGGGCCGCCTCGGAGACTCCCTCCTCGATCGCCCGCTCCTGGAGTTCGCGGAGAACGTCCCCGGTCCGCTCCCCGTCCGCGCCCGCCGCCGCCGGGGCGAGGGTCCCGCCGGCCAGCAGGAGGATCGAGAGCAGCGGGGTCGGGCGTCGGTTCGGCATGGGCGTCTGCAAGTCTTTGAGCACCGGGGGAAGGAGCGGGGACTCGCGGGCGGCGCCGCGATCGTCCCGGCCGGATCGCCGCGGACGCACGCAGGATCGGGCGCCGCGGAGGCCGGAGCAACCGGCCCCACAGTCTCGACTGGGCGGAGCCCCGCGGGGAGCCCGCCGTGTGAAATCCCAGCGAACAGCGGACGCCGGTCCCCCGCCCCGACGGCGGCGGTCCTGCGGTTCGCGGACGCGGCTCAAACCGTCGCCCTGCTTTGGTGCGGCGCGGCCGGGTCGACGGTCTTCGCGTCGGCCCTGAACGCGCGGGAGCCGACGGCCTGACAGGCCGCCGGCCCGCCGGCGAATTGGGCGACGGAGGTCCCGGAACCACGGATGCTGCACGCCCTCCCGAGATCTTTATACCTGCCCCGCCGCCCGTCTCCCGGGGTTGCGAGCGGCGCTACGAGCCGAGCGTGTCGAGGTCGAAGTCGAAGTTGTTATCGCCCGCCTCCACGACCACCGGGTCGGGAACGGTGACGGCCGGAGCCGCCGCCGCCGGCGGCCTATCGGAACCGGGCTCGCCCGGGGCCGGCGGGGGTTCGTTGTAGGGAGTGATGCGCACGGTATGCGGGCCGAGCTGCGCCCCCTCCGCATCGACGGTGTACCGCAGCGAGTAGCGGCCCTCGGCGTCGGTCGTACCCACCGACGGCCGGCCGGTCTGGGGGCTGAACTCGACCGCTGCGTCGACGACCGGGGCGCCGCCGTCGGTCACTGTACCGGCGACTTCGCCCAACTCCGGCCGGTCGGGCGACCCGCCGCAGCCGGACGCCACAACGACCGCGAACGAAAACACGCCGAGGGGGAACGTCCGTCGAAGCATGGAAAACCTTTAGAAAACGAGAGGGCGGACAAAAGAAGGGAGCCGCGTCGGTCGGACGCGGCCCCGAAGAACGAGGGCCAACACGCGGCCTGCTCACGGCGGGTCAGAAGGCGTCGTCGACGACGACCCCGTCCTCCCGGTTGCAGAGGGCCATCAGCACCTTATTGACGTCCAGGGTCTCGGACAGGAACTGCACCGACCCGTCCGCCATCGCCACCATCGCCCCGCCGGAGTGGGCGGACCGGATCCCCAGATGGTGTTCGTAGGGCCGGGAGTCCGCCCCGGCCGTGGTGCCGCCGATGTGATTGATCGCGAACCGCGGCGACGTGAGGTTTTGCGTCCATCCGCCCCGAGCGTGCAGCCCGCCCCCGTTGGCCAAGGCGCCGGCGCCGGCGTGGGTGCACGGCCGGAGGTCCTTTTTGTTGCCGGCAGCATCCGTCAGGTAGTCGGAGTGCTCCCCGATGGCGATCGTGTTGGTGGTGCCGTCCCGGAACTTCGAGATCGAGACCTTTTTATTCTGAGAGTTCCAGGGGACGATCGCCCCGACGTACATCATATAGCCGTAGCCGGTGTCGATGGACCCCTGCGGAATGGTCTCGGTGTCGGGAAGATAGTACCCGCCGGTGATCCCGACGTAGTCGGACGCCTGAACCGGCATCGTGTCCGGGGCGCCGAGGGCTTCGGTCGCCGAGTTATTGTTGGCGACGATCGTTTCGTCCATCGGATTCGACGGGCACCGCAACGCCCCGATCCACAACTTGGAGCGGAGCTCCCAGTTCCGGTCCGGCTGACCGTCCTGGGTGACGAACGTGGTGTCGACGAACGTCAGTTGCTCGAACGCCGCCGCCTGATCCAGCTGCGGCAGAATCTGCGCGATCCAGGAGGCGCCCTTCTGGATCGGGTCGGTATTCTGGCGGACGTTCCCGGGGAACATCTTGGCCGTGCTGTGGTAGTTGTGCAGCGCCAACCCGAGCTGCTTCAGGTTGTTCTGACACTGGCTCCGCCGCGCCGCCTCCCGGGCCTGCTGTACGGCCGGCAACAGCAGGGAAACGAGGATCGCAATGATCGCGATCACGACCAGCAGTTCGATGAGCGTAAACCCGGCACGCCTTCCCTCGGGCCCGCTCGCGGGACGTGAGCAGGAGCGAGTGAGTGCGCGGAGCGGCGGTTGCACAGTGAAGAACCTTAATTCGGGACCAGAACCGACGAAGACGACTTCGTCAGAAGAACGAAGCAGACGGGCGAGCGGCGGCCGCGCTGCGAACGACGAGCGTCGTCCAGCGCCTCCGACGACGTTATTTTGAGGCAGAGACGGACGACCCGAAGATCGAATCGGGCGGCCGGGGAATAGATTTCTCAATCTTCCGCAGCGATTCGCTCGCAATAAAAAACGCTTGCCCACCAGGGCCGCACCGGCGCCGGAGCCGCAAGCGCCGGTGGGCGTCGACGCCCGCGTCCGGCGCCGCGCTCCCCCACGGCGACCGGCGCCGGGGGGCCGATCCGAACGTCACGCGCCGCGTCCGGGCCGTCTTGGTGGAGCGACGGGGAAACCATCCGACGCGGCGGCCGTCCCCCCAACACGCGCGCCGGCGAGAGGAACGACCGCGCCCTCGTTCAGATCAGCCGCATCCCCGTCCCCCTCGCGGCCCGCGCGGCGCTCTCCGCGATCGCGCGGGGGAGGCGTCGGACGCCTCCGGCCTCCGGCGCGACGGCCTCGTCGCCCTATCGCGGCAGGGCGACGAGGGCGCCGGCGGCTTCGAGGAGGTCGGCCGCCTGCAGCGTCGGCGGCGGGGCGAGCGGGTAACGCTGCTTGCCGGGCCGGGAGAGGAAGCAGGTCCGCATCCCCGCCCAGGCGGCGCCGGCGACGTCCCAGCCGTGCGCCGCCACCAGCAGGCAATCCTCGACCGACTCGCCCACCTGCCGGGCGGCCCAGCGATACACGTGGGCGTGCGGCTTGAACAGCCCCACCGTCTCCACGCTCAGGCGGTCCGACAGATACCGCTGCAGGCCCGAATTCTCCATCTGCGCCTTCACGCCCGCGACGGAGGAATTCGTCAGCGTGACCAGCCGATAGCCGGCGTCGGCGAGTTGCTTCAGAGCCGGTTCGACGTCCGGGTGCGGCGGCAGCGAGCGAATCGGCGCCAGCGCCCGGGCGGCCTGCTCCTCGGAGAGATCGACGTCGTGATTCGCCGCCAGCATCCGCAGCGTGGCGGCCCCGATGACGCCGAAGTCCTCGTAGCGGTCCGCCACGGTGGCGACGAGGGAGTAATGCAGCAGCGAGGAGAACCACAGCGGAACCAGGTCCGGCCGTCCCCCGAGGGCCTCGCCGACCGAGGCGACCAACGGGTCGAGGTTCAGCAACGTTTCGTTGACGTCGAGGAAGATCACCTTCGGTCGCCGCGTCAGGCCCGCGGGGGCGGCCGGCGTCTCCGGCGGGCCGCTCCCGGCAAGCGCGGCCGGCGCGGCGGCCGCGGCGGAGGCGACGAACAGGCGACGGTCGAGGGGGCGGTCGGCAGGCATGCCGCATCCTAGAGCCCCCGGCCCCCCCGCCCACCGCGGCGCCGCCGGCCGATCAAGCGACATCCGGGGGGCTGGGTCGGGCGGGCGGCCGGTCCCATTCGTAAACATTTCGGCCCGGCGGTCGCCGTTTCCGCGGATCCCCCTTGTGAACAGGCGTTCATGATCGATCCTCGGGCGTGCGTTTCTTCCCCCCGAACCCCGCCCCCGCCGTGCCGACCGAACCGCCCTCCGAACCGCAAATCGAACCCGGCGCCGACCGCTCGAACCCGGCCCCGCCCCGCGTCCGGCCGCCGGGGCCGGACCGCGGCCCGCAGTACGCCCCGCAGTACGCCCCGGAAGACCGGCGGCGGGAGAAGGAGCGCCGCACGCGGGTGCGGGCGGCGCTGCTGGAACGGCTGCCCCCGCCGGACGCCCCGCCGCAGAGCGACCTGGGCGGCTTCCGCTTCGACCTCTGGCCGCCCCGGCCGGCCCCCCGTCCCCGCGGCGGGGCCCGCGGCCGGACGGGCGCCTACTGGACCGCGGAGGCCCTGCACGCCCTGATCCGGGAGTTTGCCGCCGGCCGCGGGCCGGACTTCTCGAAGCAGGAGTTCGTCCGCTGGGCGCGGATCACCTCCGGCACGGTGAACCGCTACTGCGGGGACTGGCGGTCGGCCCGCGTCGCCGCCGGCCTGCCGGCGGCGGCGGCAACGGAGGACGCCACGGTGCGGACGCTGCACGCCCTGCTCAAAACGCTGCACCAGAACCGCCGCCGCCCCCGCCCGCTGACGGCGGAGCAGCTGGCCCGGGCGGCCCGCCTGAGCCGCGGCCCGATCAGTTCCTTCGGCGGGATCAAGCAGGTCCGCAACCTCTACCGCCTGTGGGTCGCCATGCACCCGGACACGGCGGAGCAATGACGGCCCGCCGGGCGCCAGGCGCTCACGCCGGAGCGAAGCGGACGGGCGGCCCCCGGGGGTCCGGAAACAGGCCGCCCCGCCGGACGGCGGAGACGGTGACGACCACACCTTGCGGCCCGTCGTGTGCCACTGGCTTTGCCAGTGCCACGGTGAGTCACGAGCGACTCGGACGCGTCGGGAACGAGCGGGAACCGAACGCACTGGCAGAGCCAGTGGCACCCAAAGCGCAAGGCGCTCTCGGCCCCCGCCAGTGCCACCCGCCGTCACAGGTTCAGGGGCCTCCGGTCGGTCGGCTGACGCCTCCCTCCCTCCTGCCCCAGCCACCCAAGTCGGAGAAGGTGCGGGCGGTCAGACCGCCCCAGGCACCCGGCGGCGAGAACGACCGAGCCAACCGCGGGCCGACCCCGGCCGGCCGCCGGTCGCCTGTTGTGATTTCACTCGTCCCACAGAGAATTGATTGCCTCGACCGTCTGATCGACGAGCGCCTGCCCTCCCTCGGGACCGACTGGACAACTCTGCGGAATCGCGCTGTAACCGCCGCCCCCGACCGCCCGAACCGTCGGAAGATAAGTCCCCGATTCCTCACCGACCAACTGGATCACGAACGTCTGCACGGCCTTACTGCGGGCCTTGATCTGGACGCCGTAGTCGGTGTAGAGCTCAAAGGGGTTGGTGCAGATCGCGATATCGCCCAATCGAACGACGTGGAATTGTCGCTCGTACAAGTCGCCTTCTTGCTGCTGCTTGTATCGGTCCGTCACCGTCTTATGCCAGTTCATCTTGCGCCGGTCGGCGGGATCCTTGGAGAGACGATCGACCTCGGCCTGGGCTGCTGCGTTCTGCTCTTCCGTCACCCTCCAAATCGGGAGTTTGAGCGTCCGCACGAGATGCTTCATCGGAACGTCGGTGCGGATATCGTTCCGGGCGGCCGAGTTGGCTTCGGCCACGGCCGCGTCCAGTCGTCGGGCGATCTCTTCGAGACGCGTGAGGCCGCGGAGCGTGAGCATGCGCGCTTCCGCCGCCCGGTTGTACATCAGATGCGGCGACTGGTCGCCGGCCGCCCCGCACCACCCCACCACCTCGAGTTGCTGGCCGTAACGCTTCCGCAGCAGGTCGCGGGTCGGGTGCCAGAAGTCGGCGTTGACGGCCGTTCGGCCTTCCACCTCCTGCGAGGGGCAGGCGACGTCGACCGCCATGGCGAGCGGTTTCTTGTCCGCGTCCCAGAAGGTGAGCACGTCGACGTCGTGGTCCTCGAATCCCTCGATGCCGCGAAACTCCGGCTTGTCCGTTCGGCCGTACATCTTCGCCGAGCCGTCGGCATAGACTGCCCGGCGGTTGCGGGCGACGACGGCTTGCCCCAGCCCCCAGCTGACGCCGGCGGGTTGGCGTCCGTTCCAAGCCTCCACGACGGCGTCGCTGACTTGCCCCACCAGAAACTCCACGTACTCAGCGGGTTGAACGACTCCGTCTGCCGGTAAAACATATTTGCCCTCGACCATCACCGGGGCGGTGTGCGTGTGGGTCGCGTTGACGAACAGTTTTTGCGTCTCCACCTCGGGCGCCTTCGCGGCGACCGCGCTGCGGATTCGTGATTGGACGTCCTCACGGATGACCACCAAGTCGCAAGAGACCATGACGGCCGTCTCCAACGACTTGTCGCCGTCGCGTGATTCCAAGACCAGGACGTTCGCCGTGCAGGGGCTCTCCACGGTCTTGGCCACCCGCGTATGAAACTGCCCCGAAAGGGCGACGGGCTCGTCGGGCGTGATCGTGGTGCGAGCGGCTCCCACGAGGAGTTCGGCGGCATCGAGGGCGACCGCGTGACCGCACCACAGCGCAGCGAAGCAGGCGACCCGCACGCCGACGCGAGCGAACGTCCAAGAATTGATTCGTGCGGCGAGTGGAAGCGTCTTCATTCAATGCGTCCGAGTCGTGGGAGGGAACGTCGCTGCGGAACGGGGCCGCACAGGGCGTGAATTCGACCCGTCCGGAAGCGCTCGACCTCGTGACGACGGGGCGACACGATACGCCCGCATCCCCCCGTTCGCACATGACTCTCCGAAAGCCCCGCCGCGCCGGCGGGCGGCGGGCGCCACGGGCGTCTCGCCAGTGAGCGCGACCCGGCCCGCAGCGCGACGCGGCGCTCAGCACGTCCGTACGCCACCGGTTCCGGGGGCGGCCCGGGCCGCCTCACCCCGGGAACGCCGGCCCCCACGGGCCGACCCCGGCCACCCGCCGGGTAAGCAGGCCGAGCGGTTTGGAAGGGTGCGGCCGCACCTTGCAGCCGTCGGGTGCCACTGGCTTTGCCAGTGCCACGGTGAGTCACGAACGGTTCGGACACGGTTGGAAGGGACGGGAACCGAACGCACTGGCAAAGCCAGTGGCACCCAAAAGAGCAAGGTGCTCTCGGACGCCACCAGTGCCACCCGCCGGCCTCACGTGTCGAGCAGGCCGAGCCGCTCCGCCGCGGTGAGAGCATGGCACCCAAGCCTCAGGAACATGCCACCCTGCCGACGGCCTTAATCCTCGAAGATGCCCTCGCCGAAGCTGGTATCCGCTGCACTCGTCCGCTGACCGGCTTCTTGTTGACCTCCAGTAGCAACAATTCGCTGAGGTGACATTGCGCGCTCGCCGAAGACTTCCTTCGAGGCGGCTGCGAACTCTCCGCTCTTACGGTATTTCCTAAAAAGCGGCCACTCATAGTAGTTTTCCTCGGGCATTTCCCCCGCCGACGCCGCGGGCGCCATCAGCTGCGCCGCGTTCTCGTAATCTTCCAGCAAAACAGCCACCGATATTTTGTAGGAGAGGCCACTAGCTGACCAGTCCTTCGAAGAGACGCGAGCCCTACAGGCGTCACGCTCCCCCGAGAACAAATGAGCTTGCGCAAGGTTCAAAAGAAATGTTCGCTCATAGTCCTCGCTACTAACGTTAGGCAGAACGTCAACTGCGAACGAAAGAAGCCGCTTCACAACGCCATACCGCCGAGCCACGAGAAGTTCGTAGGTGATGTTCGCCAAAGAAGAATCTGCCTTAGCGGTCTCATTCGGGACCAACTTCCTCCAAAGCACCTGCGACAGCTTAACACCGATCTCGTACAAGCAAGCATGCGCTTCGTCCAGATACTCACGACTAGCATCAAGACAATCACCCACAACTATGTCGGAAGTTGACGCCCCGTTCTCCTTACACACTTTGACGTACTGCGAAGAGACGACGCCACGACAATGAACAAAGAGATTTCGCCTTTGCGTGATTTCTACGAAGTCCGGCCAACAGTCGAGACCCACTCGAAGCTTAACGTTGAACGTATCCTGCATCCAGTCAAACTGCTTAATATGACTCTCCCTCATCACAGACTCTATAACCGAGCTGACGACACTGGATCTCGCAGCAGCCATGTCTGGGAACCCTGACAACTCCTCGAAAGTCATAGACTTACCGCTCCTGTTCAACACCTTCGGCTGCGATTCTATCGCCGCCCGAAGAAGCCGCCCCAGAAAGGCATCATAAGCGCTGACCAGCGACACCAACGAACTTTTAGGCAACAATTCATACGCCGTCTCAGCTCTTCGGCGCTTCCGCTCCAGCCTATCAGTCTTAGGTATCTTAGAAACCTCGATCTTGTACGCAGCCTTCCCCTCGATCATCCTCCTCGACTTTCCATTCTCCTCCAACCACTTGTTCCATTTTTCGCAAGCACTCTTTCTTACCGCCCATGACATAACCATCAAGGGCGGCAGCGAGCCCCAGATTGCATCTAGATCATGCACGAATCCTTCGACAGCCTCACGAAAAGGGGATGTAGCTGTAGCCTTCGGCGGAGTTCCAGACATGACCAAGTGTTCGAGGCGAGGCGTGCTCTCACCGCGGCGGGAGAGCGGGGTTCAACAGAGACGGCGCCGCGGCCGCGGGGTGAGCATGGGGGGTGATCTGCGACCGTGGGCCGCGGGGGCGGGCCGCTCGCATGCTCACCCGGCTTGGCTGCGCTGCCGCTCCGCCAAGCCGTGAGAGCATGGCACCCGTTTCTCTTCACTTCCCCGGGACGCAACGAGACCGGCCCCGCACACCCCTTGGCAGGGATGGACGGGGCCGGGCGGGCGGGGGCGGCGGGGGCCGTCACGGGGTTACTGGCAGGCTTCGCAGGTGGGGTCGTTGGGGTCGCAGGCGGCGCCCTCCTGCACGGCGCTGGCCGGCAGCGGGGCCTCGTCGTCGGCGACCGCCGTGGCCGAGGGCGCCCCCTCCGCCGACGCCTGCGGGCCGGGCGCCGGGGTCGGCGGGACCGCCGGGGGGGCGGCGACGCCGCGCTCGATCGCGACGTTGCCGCTCTCGCTCTTGCTCTTCATCCACCGCGGCTGCACGCCGAACTTGTTCACGTCCACCGTGCTCTTCTCCACCTGCGTGGCCGCCAGCGTCCGCAGGTAGTACGTCGTCTTCAACCCGCACTTCCAGGCGTCCACGTACATGTCGCTCAGCTTTTTGCCGCTGGGGGCGGACATGTACAGGTTCAGGCTCTGGCCCTGATCGATCCACTTCTGACGCTTCGCCGCACAGGCGAGAATCCAGCTCGGGTCGACCTCGAACGCCGTCAGGTAGCGGGCCTTCACGTCGTCCGGGACGTCGGCGATCTCCGTGAGGGCGCCGTCGTAGTACTTCAATTGCTCCAGCAGGTCCGGGCCCCACAGGCCGCGGTCCTTCAATTCCTTCACCAGTTCGATGTTCACCTGGGTGAAGTCGCCGGACAGGTTGCTCTTCACGTAGAGGTGCTTGTACATCGGCTCGATCGACTGGGCGACGCCGGCGATCGTGCTGATGGTCGCCGTGGGGGCGATCGCCATCACGTTGCTGTTCCGCATGCCGTGCTCCGCGATCAGCGCCCGCACCGGGGCCCAGTCCAGGCGGCTGTCGCGGTCCACGTTGACGGCCTCGCCGCGCTGCTCGGCCAGCAGATCGACGGTGTCGATCGGCAGCAGGCCGCGGTCCCACTTGCTGCCCTCGTAGGAGGAATAGGGGCCGCGTTCGGCGGCCAGCAGGGCGCTGGCGCGGATCGCCTCAAAGCTGATCCGCTCCATGCTCTCGTCGGCGAATTCGACGGCCTCCTCGCTGGCGAAGCTGATCCCCAGCGCCGCGAGCGCGTCCTGGAAGCCCATCAACCCCAGCCCGACCGGCCGGTGCCGGGTGTTGGCGTTCTTGGCTTCCTTCGTCGGATAGAAGTTAATATCGACGACGTTGTCCAGCATGCGGACGGCCGTGCGGACGGTGTCGGCCAGCAGGTCGTAGTCGAACCGCAGTTCCCCGTCCGGCCCCTCGGTGACGTGGCGGCGGAGGTTGATCGAGCCGAGATTGCAGACCGCGGTCTCGTCCCGGCTGGTGTTCAGCAGGATCTCCGTGCACAGGTTGGAGCTGTGCACCACGCCGCAGTGATCCTGCGGGGAGCGGATGTTGGACGGATCTTTGAACGTGATCCAGGGGTGGCCGGTCTCGAAGACGCGGGTCAGCATCTTCCGCCACAGATCCACCGCCGGCAGGCGGCGGAAGAGTTTAATCTTGCCGGCGTCGGCGAGAGCTTCGTAATGCTCGTAGCGTTCTTTAAAGGCCTGACCGTAGAGGTCGTGCAGGTCCGGCACGTCGTTGGGGGAGAACAGCGTCCAGTCCTCGCCGGCCTGCATGCGCTGCATGAACAGGTCGGGAATCCAGTTCGCCGTGTGCATGTCGTGGGTCCGCCGCCGGTCGTCGCCGGTGTTCTTGCGGAGGTCCAGAAACTCCTCGATATCGAGGTGCCAGGTCTCCAGATAGCTGCAGACGGCGCCCTTCCGCTTGCCGCCCTGATTCACGGCGACGGCGGCGTCGGAGACGATTTTCAAGAACGGAATCACGCCCTGGCTCTTGCCGTTCGTCCCGGAGATATGGCTGCCGGTGGCGCGGATGTTCGTCCAGTCGTTGCCCAGCCCGCCGGCCCACTTCGAGAGGGCGGCGTTGTCGCCGATGCTCTTGAAGATGTGCTCCAGGTCGTCCTGCACCGTGGTCAGATAGCAGGAGGAAAGCTGCGGGTGCAGCGTGGCGCTGTTGAACAGCGTGGGCGTGGCGCTGGTGAAGCGGAAGTCGCTCAGGACTTCGTAAAACTCGATCGCCCGGTCGGTTTTGTCGGCGCCCTCGGCGGAGGCGAGGCCCATGGCGACGCGCATCCAGAAGAACTGGGGCGTCTCGATCCGCCGGCCCTCCACGTGGAGCAGGTAGCGGTCGTAGATCGTCTGCAGGCCGAGGTACTTGAACCCGGCGTCGCGTTCCGGCTTGAGGGCCTTGGCGATGCGGGGGGTGTCGAAGGTGCGGACGACCGGGTCGAGCCGGCCGGCGGCGACGCCGTCGATCAGGTAGTGCTCGAACTGGTGACGGTAGAGGGCGTCCAGGTCCTCCGGGTCGGCCTTGTGGGCGCCGAGGGCCTCGTTGTGGATCACCATCCGCATCAGGCGGGCGGCGACCGTGTCGTGGGCCGGGTCGCGTTCGATCCGGCTGCGGGCGGCGAGGATCATCGCCCGGTCGAGTTCGGCGGGGCTGATGCCGTCGAACATGCTGCGGAGGACCTCCTCGGTGAGTTCCTCCACGTTGACGTCCCGCTCCAGCCCGCGGGCCGCCTCCGCCAGCCGCCGGCGGATGCGGGTTTCGTCGAACGGAATACGGGTCCCGTCCTCCAGGGTGACGCTCAGCCGCGGGGCGGCGGCGGCGTCGTCCTGGATGACCTCGGTCCGCTGCAGCGCCCGCTTCTTGGCGTGCTCCGCCCGATAGGTGATGTAGGCCCGGGCCACGCGGTAGTGGCCGCTCCGCATGAGGGCGATCTCGACGTAATCCTGGACCTTTTCCACGTCCACCGGCCCGCCGGCGGCGAGGGGGGCGATCTCCTCGGCGACGCCGGCGGCGATGCGTTCGACGTCGGCCTCGGTGTCCGCGTCGAGCGGCTGGCCCTCGGCGAGGTTCAACTCGGCCCGGAACGCCTTGCGGATGGCGTCGGCGATGCGGGCGGTGTCGAACTCGACCTGCCGGCCGTCACGTTTGCGAACAATCCAGGCGTCGGTCGCGGGGGGCATAGGGGGTCCGAAGACTAAGTAAGAGTGGTTGCGGCTCGCACCGCGAAGGCAGAACGCGGATACCTACTTTCGTACCCGACGCCCCTGCGAGAAGGGGCGATTTCGGCTCCGCGGTGCATCTCCCCCCTTTCGCGTAGCGAGTGCGATCCAAGTATGGATCTGCCTGTCCACGCAAATGAGGCAACGCTTTCCGCGATTGGGAATCACGGAGACGCCGTCGTCTTTTCGGGCTCACGAAGGGTAGGCACCAGGCCTTACAGTCCACCATAGGCGCCTCCTCGCGACAAACCAGACCACAAGACCTAGTGTTCACCATAGCACTTCTGTGCGGATCGTGTCGATCAAGAGGCGGAGTCCTCAGCGACGCGAGAACCGATTCGTTCGTACAGTAACTAACCGCAGCAGTCAACCCCTGTTCACTCCTGAACGCGCCGCCCCTCGGCCGGTCTCGGCGCAGCGAAACGGCCCCGGATCGCGGCGGCGATCCGGGGCCGATCGAAGGCGAGCCAGAGCCGTCGCGGCGGACGGCGGCGGGCGTCAGATCACTTCGCGATTGAATCGACGTACCGCTCGTACGCCCCAGCGACGTCGCCGGCTTCCGCGTCGCCGTCGTGCACGTAGACGGCGTAGCGGAGGCGCAGCGGCTCCTTGATCTCGATCGGGTCGGCGTCCTCCTCGCCCTTGCTGTAGGCCTTGGGGCCGAAGGGGCTGATCGCCATCAGACCGTAGCCGCGGGCGTGGTAGCGGGCCGGGCGGACGTTCTCCGGGTGGTCGAACAGGGCGACGCCGCCGCCGGGGAACTCGTCGGTCGCCGGGGCGCTGCAATCGCACCAGGCGGCGAGTTTGCCCCAGGCCTCGTTCTCGCCCTCGGCGCCCTCGCTGTTGGTGATCACGCCGGCGCCGCGCTTCACGTCCAGTTCCGGAGCCATCCGCACCCCGACGAAGCCCTCCTTCGTGTCGCCGATCGTCACGGCGCTGCCCTCGGTCGGCGGGGAGAGGGTGATGTCGTAGGTCAGCAGCGAGCCCTTGGGGGAGAGGTCGTGCACGGCGATCGTCGTCTCCTCCTTCAACACCGGTTCGCCCTCCGGGTTGAGCCAGTGGTTCACGGCGGTGATCGAACCGGCCTCGCGGTCGAGTTTCACGTCCTGCGTGTCGATGCGGCCCTGCTCCACCCAGTGCTTGTAGGGGCCGAGCATCGTCTCCGCGTCGTGCTTCCCGTCGGGATGCAGTTCGACCTCGTCGACGCTGACCCACACGCCCTTGTGGTGGGGGTGGTCGTCGGAGGCGTAGTCCAGCACGTTCACCCCGCTGGGGGTGTAGAGGGGGAACACGAACGGCTTGGGCAGCGGCACGTAGTCCCGCTTGTCAGGCTTGATCGCCGCATGCCAGACCATCAGCGGGCGCTCGCCGACGCGGACGGAGGCGGCGATCTCCGTGCCGCTGAGCACGACCGGGGCGTCGGCGCCGTCTCCCGGCGGGGCGGCGAGCAACGCGGACAGAAGCAGCGGGGCGGCGAGCATTGGGAACCGGAGGGTTTCGGGAAAGACGGGCGAACGCGGCGATTGTGTCGATCGGTCCCGCCGCATGCGACCGGGGCCGATCGGGCCGCGGGCGGGTCGCGGGAGAGGCCGGCCGGGGCGACGTTCCGGCCCGTCAGCACTATTCTTCCCGGATGCCCCGCCGCCCGCTTCGATCCCGTCAGCCGCTCGTCCCCCGTTCGCCCCGCCGGGCCAAGCCGGAAGAGGACGACCGCCCCCCCCACCGCCTCAATCCGGCGCCCGGTCCCGGGGTGACGCCGGAGCGGCCGCCGCGGAAGGGGGGCTGGGAACTGGCCCTCTCCGGCGACCTGACCGACCGGCAGGGCGAACTCATGGACCAACTCGTGGAGCTGCCTCGCGGCAGCGCCGGGACGTTATGGTTCGACTCCCCCGGCGGCAGCGTGTATACGGGGCTGGCGATGGCCTCGGTGTTAAGGTTGCGGGGCCTGCGGGCGACGGCGGTCGTCGCCGGGGAGTGCAGCAGCGCCGCGATCCTGCCCTTCGCCGCCTGCGAACGCCGGCTCGTCACCCGGCACGCCACCTTATTATTTCACCCCGTCCGCTGGCACAGCGAGGAGGACGTGAAGCGGGAGGAGGCGGTCGAGTGGGCCCGGCACTTCGATTATATGGAGCGGGACATCGACAACTTATTAGCGAAGCTGCTCCCCATGGATCGGGAGGCGCTGGAGAAGTGGACCCGCCCCGGCAAGTTCGTCACCGGCGGGGAGCTGGTCGAGGTCGGCCTCGCCGAGGCGGTGGACCTGTTCTCCGGCGATCTGTGGGCTCAGGCCGGCCCCGCCCCGCGGACCCGGCGGCGCCGTTAGACTGGACGCGGCCCCCTTCCCGACGCCCCCGCCATGACGACGACCCTCGCCCCGCCGAAGCCCGTCCCGCCCGCCGACGCGGCCGTCGCCCCGACCGCGGAACGCCAAACCGCGGAGCCGATGACGGAGGAGGAATACCTCGCGTTCGAGCGGGCGGCCCCCGTCGACGACGGCCGCCACGAGTTCGCCGCCGGAAAATTGATTAAGATGTCCGGCGCCAGTCGCCTTCATAACAGCATCGCGGGGCGAATCTATCGCATCCTCGCCGAACTGGCGGAGTCCGCCGGCATGGAGGCTTACATGAACGACCTGAGGCTCCGCGTGCCGGGCGGCCGGTTCCGCTATCCGGACGTGATGGTGGCCCCCGAACCGCCGGAGATGCTGCCGGGCGAGGAGCAGGACACGCTGCTCAACCCGGTGGTGTTGGTCGAAGTGCTCTCGCCCTCGACGGCCACGGTCGATCAGGTGGACAAGCAGGCGGAGTACCGCGAGATCCCCTCCTTGACGGACTACCTCATCCTGTCGCAGGACGAGCCGCGGTGCGATCACTACAGCCGGCTCGGGGGCGAGGCGTGGAAGCTGGTGACCCTCGTCGGGCCGGAGGCGGTTCTGTCGTTGAGCGGGTTAGGCGACGTATCGCTCGGTTCGCTCTACCCGCCGGCGGCGTGACGGCGGAATCGGGAGCGGGACGGGCGGCGGGTTGAACGCCCCGGGGCGGCGGGGCAGGCTGGGATCGCTCCTTTTCGATCGATGCGCCGCCTGATGCATTCCGCCCCGCCCCGCGCCCGCCGCACGACTCGCCGCGTCGCCGCGGCCCTGGGCGTGGCGGGGCTGGCGGCGTTGGGCGGCTGCGAGGGCAACGCGACGGTGGCGACGCCGAACGACTCCGGCCCGGTGCCGGGCGCTCACGCCGCGGCGGCGCCCCCGGCCGCGGCGCCGGTCGCCCCCGCCCCCGCCGTGCGGGAGGCGACGCCGCGACGCAGCAATCCGCGGCCGAGCGCTCCGCGGCGGGCGGAGCGGGCGCCGGAACGACGGGAAACCGCCGCCCGGACGGACCGCGATCGCCGTGCCCCGGCGACGGGGACGCGGAGCGACGGCGGTTCCGGCGTCACCATGGCGCCCGGCGTGACGAAGGTGCCCGGCGAGCCCGACCCGTTCGATCCGGAGATCGATCCGTCCACGCTCTCGCGGCCGGAGCCGGCCGCCCCGCCGGCCGAGGAACGGCCGCCGGAGCTGGTCGACGCCCCCCTCACCGCCCCGATTCCGCCGGACAAGCAGGCGATTCCCGACGACCTCGCCCTGCCGGTGGGCGCCGTGCTGTATTACCAGGACGGCCGCGGTTGGGCGGAAGTGGAATTAAAAGCGCCCGCCCCGCCCCGCGACGGGGCCAGCGACGGGGAGCAGGAGGCCGCCTCAATCCTGCGGGTGCACCGCACCGACCGGCCGGCGGTGATCCCCGACGTGCGGATCGCCCGCGATCAATTGATCGTGACCAAACTCCTCGTGCGACGGCTCGAATCGGCTCGCTGAGCCGTTTCACGGCGGCGTGCAGTATGGATTACCAGCCCGGAGCGCAAGCTCCGGCCCTGCGTCGTTCACTCTCGTGCAGTTCTCCCGCAGGCGGAGCGTCCCGGACCCTCGGAGGGTCCGGGACGCTGGCGTTGCCCAGGGTTCCGGCAAGCGGGAGAGCGTTCTCACGGCCGACGCTTGCGCATCGGGCTGGTAGCGAGCTCCCCGTGGCGGAGAAGAACCTATTTATTGAGGATCGCCGCCCGCTGCACGCGCATGTGGCGGGCGAGAGCGCGGTCGGTCTCCTTCGCGGCCCGTTCTTTGAGGGCTTCGGCGCTGGCCTCGCCGCCGAGTTCCGCCAACAGGGAGGCCACGTCCCGCCGGGTCGCGGGGTTGGGGTCGTCCAACAGGGTGAGGACCGCCGGCTCCGCGGGCGCCCCCATCTTGCGGATGAACGCTAACGCCTCGTCCCCCTCCCAATCGTGCGTCAGCAGGGGGACGGCGACGCGGGCGTGCACCGGGTTTTGCGGGTCCAGCTCGGCGAGCGTCCCCTTGCGGCCGAGGCCGGTGCCCGCCAACAACGCCTCGCCGATCGCGGAGAACTGCTCCGGCTCGTCCGCCCAGACCAGCAGCGTTTTGGCGGCCCGGTCGACGGCGAAGCCCCCCTCCTTCACGGCGTCCTCCAGCCGGGCGGAGAGCGCCGCGATGACGGCCTCCCGCTGGTCCGGCGTCGCCGCGGCGGGGTCCAGGGCCTCCAGCGCCTCCACGGCCCGCTTCCGGGCGACCCAATCGGAATCGGTCGCGACGTTCAACACGCGGACGGCCCAGTCGAGTTCGCTCTCCCCCGCCGCCGGCTCGCGCAACGTGGGCGACCGCGGCGGCGAGGCGTTCGCGGCGCTCGGCGGGGCGGCGGCGGCCATGCCCGGCTCCGCGGGCGGGGCGTCCGGCGTGCCGGAGGCGGCATCGCCGAAGGGAGCGGCGCCGGCGATCGGGCCGCCGTCCGGCCCGTTCCGCAGACCGGGACCGCGGGGGAAGCGGTCCATCCGCGGCCGGGAGGTCGGCCCGCCGTCCCTCCCCCCGGGATCGCCGAACGGTCCCCCGGGACCGCCGAACGGGGTCGTCCGTTCCAGCGCGTCGCGGCGGGCGTCCTCCGCCCTCTGCCGGCTGTTCTCCGCCATCTCCCGGCTGCGGTCGAACGGTTCCTGAGAGAGCCCCGGCATCGCGGGCCGCTCCGGCCGCGACGGGGGGGAGAACGTCGGGGTCGGGACGCTCGGCGGGGTGAAGTCGAGGGGCGAGGAGGCGAGGTTCCCTGCCGCGGCGTCGGCCTCGACCGCGTCGCCGATCGGTTGCCCCGTCACCAGCTTCCCCGCGACGTAGCCCACCCCGTAGCCCTGCGAGAAACACCCCGCCAGCCCCGGCAGGCAGAGCAGCGGCACGAGCCGGAGAACGGCGGGGCGGCGGAACACGGGGCAGTCTCGACGTCAGGCGAACGAACGAACCGGCGGGGCCGACCGCGGGTCGGGAGCCTCGCACGCGGGGGCGCCGGGGGACGAACGTCCCGTCGATCGACGCCGATGCGAACGTAGTCTGACGCGGCCGCCGGGCCGCGTCACGCCCCCGGCAGTCCGCCGGCCCCGGACGCTCCCGGGCGAATGTGAGTTTTCGCCGCGGGCCGCGGAACTGGTGTTGAGACAACCATTGCCAGTGCAATAATCTCCGCCAACGCTCCTTCCCGCCTCGGTCCCGCCGCGTGCTCAAGCACGAGTTTCAAGACAGCATTCCGTACTTCGTCTTCACGGCGGCCCACGCCATCGAGAAGGCGATGGGCGCCGCGTTGGAGGGGCACGGCATCACGTTTCGCCAGTGTCAGATGCTGGGCATGCTGGCGGCCCACGGGTCGCTGTCGCAGGCCCAGGTGGCGGAGATGATGGGCGTCGAGCCCAGCAGCGTCGCCCGGTTGGTGGACCGCATGACCCGCGACGGCTGGATCGAACGCCGCCCGGACCCGCACGACCGCCGCAAATACCAGTTGTTCGCCACCTCCCAGGCCGAGCCGGTCTGGGAGGGCGTGCAGAAGGTCGCGGCGTCGGTCCGCGACACGGCCCTGGAGGGTCTGGACGAGAGGGACGTGTCGGAGCTCAAACGGATGCTCCGGCACCTGCGGAACAACCTCACCGACGACCCCTGTCGCTACCCGGACACGCCGCGGCCCGATTCCGCCCTCCGCGACTCGCGGGCCGCCCTCGACGACGAACCGGCGCCCGCCGCCGTGGCGTCCGCCTCGCGTTGACCTTCGCCCGCGTTCTCCGTTCGCCGGCCCCCTTCTTCCCCGTCCCGCATGTCCGACACCGCCACCCCCGTCATGACGCCGACCGGGCCGAAGGACGACCTGTATAAAAACCCGGTGAAGAAAACGCCGGGCCCCGCCTCGCCGACGCCGAGCGAACCGGCGGAGCGGTCGCCGGCCGAACCGCCCCGGGCGGAGTCGGACTCCGCGGCGGCGGGCGAGACCGCC